>NZ_ALJJ01000017.1:0-122044 GCF_000287855.1 Campylobacter sp. FOBRC14
CACAGCTCCTGTAGTAAGCAATGTAGTGGTAACTAATACCGATACTAATACCCCAGCTGATGGCACACCTGATGAGACCAAGGTTAAATTTAAAGTAGATGATCCTACAGCTACCGTAACTGTCACTGGCCCACACGGTGAGACAGCCACAGTGACTGGACCTGATGCTAATGGAGATTACACAGCTACCTTTACTACTCCATTAAGTAAAGATGACACCGTAACGATTAAAGCTACTGATAAAGCAGGTAACGAGGGCCATGGTCAAGGAGTAGTTCCAGATACTACCTACACCGATACCACAGCTCCTGTAGTAACGACCGAGGTCGCGGAGGCCATGGAAGGGGATGCAAACAATAAATACCTAGTCTATAACGTCGAGCTTGATAGTGCTAAAAGCACATTTGGCTTGGACGTAGGCGTCACGGGCGGTACTCCTGGAAGCGACTATAATAGAGTGCCTCAGTACTCATTGGACGGAGGGCGCACTTGGAAGGATGCGGTCAATGGCAAGATCGAAGCTAACGGCCTAGCTACGCCGATCAAGAACATAAAAGTGAGGGTAGAGGTCGTAGATGACGACGGACGCATCCCGGGCAATCAAAACGAAGGCACCAAGACCGGCAACATCGGTGCGGAATTTGGCTCGCCGGATTATGGAATTTACAAAGAGAACATAACCCTTAAAGTATCGTCTAAAAACGGTAAAAGCAGTGAAGCTACTGGACGTATCATAGATAACGACGATATACTTACGGCAAATGCGTTCCTTGATGGTAAACATATCAATACTAAAGACGGAGAGGACACTATAACAATAAATAAGGGTGCTCAAAATTCTACTATAGACGCAGGCTCTGGCGATGATAAGATAATCATCAATAACGGGGCAAGCGGGACAACCATCAAGCAAACCAATATCGAGGCAGCTGAAGGCGACGATCAGATAGACATAAACGCAGGCGTTAAAGTCGAAAATTCTACTATCAACACCTCCGTTGGCTCAGATGTTACAAACATAAACGGCGCTACGATAACAAATAGCGAGATAAACCTTGGTAACAACACAGCCGATCAAAGAGATGTCGTAAATGTAAATTCCGGCAGCACGCTTACGAATACAAATATAAAAGGAACTCAGGCGCTTGGCGATGATGAGATAAATTTAAATGCAGGCTCCGTCTCAAAGGATTTGATGGTTGATACGGGTGCAGGTAATGACACTGTCAATATGAGCGGTAAAGTGATCGTTGATGCTAAGCAAACTCAAATAGCTACCGGCTTAGGTAACGATACCGTAAATATCGATGGTGAGCTTATAGGAAACAAGAGCCGCTTCGAACAAGTTGGGATATACACCGGTGAAGGTAATGATACCGTTAATATCAAAACTGGTGCAAATTTAAACTTTGTCAATATAGTGACCGGTGTGGGCGACGATAATGTAAATGTTATCGGAGATAGTAACGACATAAGCAAAACTAAACTAGAAAACGTCAATGTCAATCTTGAAACAGGTACGGATACCGTAAATGTCAAAAACGCTATACTTAAAAATGTTGCCATAGATACAAATGATAATTCTGTAGATGGCAAGACTGTCGTTAATATAGATAATTCCAGTCTGGATCAAACTAAAATTTATTCGGGCGATGATAATGATGTTATAAGCATCAAAAATACTACGATAATTGACGATACGAATGCTAAATTCGGTAGTACTATCAGAGGTGAAGGCGGAGATGATACGGTAAATATCGAAGGATCTACAATAAAGGGAAATAAAGTTGAGGTATATACCGATTATGAAGGCGAATTTGGTAGACAGGGTAATGATGAGCTAAATATCACAAATTCTACTATCAATGGTATAAAACGTATCTCTACAGGTCTAGGCAATGATACTGTAAATATAAAGGGAAGCGTGATTGAAAATATCAGCGATAATGAGAAAAAAATAGACCTAGGCGGTGGTGACGATACGATGACGATCGAAAATTCCACTGTTCGCAATACTGAAATTTACACCGGTGCAGGTAATGATACACTAAATATCATCGGCGATAGTAACGATAAGAGCAAAACTAGAGTCGAAAACGTCAATGTCGAGCTAGGCACTGGTGGAGAGACTATAAATATCAAAAATGCTACCCTAAATAATGTCGGTATGGATACTGATAACGTTGCAGACGGTAAAACCAAGGTCGATGTGGAGAATTCCGACTTGACGGATACGAAATTCTGGACTGGTAACGATAACGATACTATCACCATAAAAGATACCACAATGAAGACGACTACTTATGATCAAACATTCTCTGCGATAAGAGCCGAAGGTGGAGATGATACGGTAAACATCATAAATTCTACTCTAACAGGAAAGACCAGGATAGAGACGGATAGTTATAGGGACTTTGCCAATACCGGTAACGATACCTTAAACATCATAAATTCTACCATCAAAGACGCACACTTGATCTACACCGGACTGGGCGATGACGTCGTCAATATAAAAGGAGATAAAGCTGATAGGAGCGGTACTCTCATCGAGAATGTCAATAAGATAGATATGGAAGGCGGCGACGATAAGATGACGGTAGAAAACGCCACTTTGCGTAATGTCAAAATTTATGCAGGCGCAGGCGATGACATCATAAATTTAAGAAACGCTACGCTAGAGGGAAGTGGCTCTTTCATACAAGCAGGCGCAGGTAACGATATCATCAATATATCAGGCTCTACTATCACTGATGCCAAAGACGGTAGTAACGGCGGCATAAATGCAGGCGAGGGCAATGACACTATCACGCTTGATGGTGGCACTGTTATGACTAACTCGCTCATAAAAGCAGGGGCTGGCAACGATACCATAAGCGTTACGAATTCTAAGGTAAGTGGCTCCGGCATTTGGGCTGATGACGGCGACGATACGATAACTATCGGTAAAGGCGCCGTACTCGATCATACTATAATAGGCGGCGACGGCGGTAAGGACACTATCACGATAGACGGCGGTGCGAAGCTGACTAATTCTGAAATTTGGGGCGGAAGCAGCGACAGAGCGAGTGACACGATAATCATCGGCAAAGCTACTCTTGAAAATGTAACTATCGGCGGTGACGGCGGCGATGATCTCATCAAGATACAAAAGGGTGCAAGCCTAAAAAATACTCAAATTTTTGGCGGAAGCAACGATGCGGGCAATGATACGATAGTCGTGGAAAGCGGAGCGAGGCTTAAAAATGTGACTATAAGCGGTGAAGATGGCAACGATACCGTCAAGATAGGCAAGGGAGTCGATCTTAGCACTACTACGCTTGATGGCGGAAGAGGCAACGATACTCTACAAATAAGCGAGAATATCGACTTCTCTAAAGTGTCTAACTTTGAGAAGCTAAAACTTGGAGAAAATAACGAAAGCGTGAATCTAAGATTAGACATCAAAGATGTCCTAGATATCACCGATAATAAAAATACGATCTTAAAAGTAGAGGGCGACAGTTCGGATCATTTAAGCCTCAAAGGGTTTAAAAACAATATCATATCAAGCCATGATGGATACGACAGATATCAAGGAGTCGATGCTCACGGCAATACTACCTATATCGATATCAAGCATGAGGTCACGGTAGATTTTCAATGATTTAAAGGAGGTCAAGCCTCCTTTGATGATAGAGCTGATTTAGATTTAGAGAGGACCTACTCCTCCCTAAATTTAAGCATAGTAAGAAATTTTATTCGTATCGTCTAAGATAGTGTCAAATAGCTTTTTAGTCGCTATGAGTAGATTTTTATTTGCTTCGTTTTGAGCGAGGAGCTCGTCAAATAGCTTAAGCATATTGTCGTTTATGAAATTTTTGTGATCTATGTTGTTTGGCTGCGGCAGCTGCGAACGGATAGAATTTGCGAGGTTTGCTATGCTCTCGTTCGTGCCTGCTATCTTGTCGCCGTTTTTCACATTTTTCATAAACTCATATATTTGCGGGCGTATCTGCTTTAGCGCTTCGTCCAGCTCGGCCATATCTTTTTCATCCAGCCCGTTGCCTTTGTAGGAGAAGTTGTAGCCGTATTCGTGCCTCAATGTCAGGCTTTGCGCGCTTGCGTTTGGTGACTTGGCGCTTGAATACTCAAGGCTTTTGTTGTCATACATCGAGAAATTTATCTCATCTCCCGAGCTTGTCTTCATAGAAAAGCTCATGTTGTTGTAGCTTCCTTGCGAATAAAAATTTGTTTGCATTTTGCACTCCTTTGCGAACTAAATCGGCAAAAATTTGATTTTATAAAGCGAAATTTTTGTAAAATCAAGCAAAAAGGACGATAATGTGCTGCTTTGGCGTGCGCGTGTTTTTGCTGATGTTTATCACGGCTTTGAGCTTTATATTGAATAGATTTTACCCCGTTTTTCCGGTGATCGGGTATTACTTGGTGTTTGCAAATTTACTTGCCTTTATCATGTTTGGACTATTTTTTAGCGGACTCTTGCCAAGCTTCGTAAAGCCCGGTGCGGTGCATTATTTTTCACTGATCGGCGGGGTCTTGGGTGCATTTTTGTCGATGCTCTTTTTTAGGCGTCTTGGATGGGATAAATTTAACGCCGTAGAGCTTTGCATATTTTTGTTTTGGCTATTTCTAGTAGCGACGGTCCTACTAAATTTTGACGTGATAAGCATGAAATTTAGGGAGATCTTGATATGAACGAGCTTGATGGACGCATAGTGAAATTTATAAAAAAGATGCATCTGCTCTCTCTGTCCGTCATCGGTGAGGACGGGCTGCCTTATCCTGCGAGCTGTTTTTACGCCTTTGACGAGCGAAATTTAGCTCTCATCGTGGCCGGTAGCAGCGATACGTCGCATATCCGCGCGCTAGATCGCTGCTGTGATGTGGCCGGTACTATCGCGCTTGATACCAAAATAGTCGGTAAGATAGAGGGCGTGCAGTTTCGGGCGAAGATGAGCGCGGCAAATGATCGTGAGCGGGATTTGTATTTCAAGCGATTTTTTTATACGCTTGCGATGAAGCCTGAAATTTGGACACTCGAGCTTAGCTGGATAAAATTTACGAGCAATACGCTTGGCTTTGGCAAGAAAATAGTCTGGACGAGGTGATTTTAGATTTGTAAATTTGAAATTTAGTCTTATTCTAACCGGGACTTGTTTGGGTGTGCTAAGGCGAAGTAAAGGGTGAGTCGGTTGAAATTTCAGAATTTCAACCGAAATTTTAGTGTTTTTTAAGACCTTTTGCATGCAGATCAAGCTTTATGGATTCGTTGTCGATTATCCCGATGCCAGCCTTCAATACGTTATTTGTTATCTCGTGAGCCTCTTTTAGGGAGTGCATTTTATAGCTTCCGCATTGATATTCGTTGAGCTCGGGGATGTCGCTTTGGCTTAGAACGTTTATGATGTCTTTCATCGACGCTTCCCATGCGTTTGCGACCTCTTGGCTGCTTGGCTCGCCTATCACGCTCATGTAAAAGCCCGTCCTGCAGCCCATCGGTGATATATCGATGATCTCGACGCCTTCTCGATTCAAATGATCTCTCATAAATCCGGCAAAAAGGTGCTCTAGCGTATGTGTGCCGCGCTCTGGCATCATGGTTTCGTTCGGTTTGCAAAATCTCAAGTCAAATACGCAAATTTTATCTCCCTTTGGTGTATCCATCGTCTTTGCCAGGCGAACCCCGGGAGCGTTCATGATCGTGTGGTCTACGCAAAAACTATCAAGAAGTGGCATGTTTTCTCCTTTTTTAAAATCTCAAAGTCTAACATAAAATTTTGAAATTTCGGGTAAATGCGTTACATCTTTAGTTGGCATATTGCTTCATATAAACGATTTTTTATCTTAAGTTTAATATAATAAAAAAGATAGTAGTATTCAAAATTATGATGTTAAGAAATTTAATGAAATTTAATCTAGTATTTTGTCTTAGTTTTATCTTTTTATTTTTTGGCTGTGCCGCGTCAAAAATATCACCAGAAAGCCTAAACGAACAAAATTTACGCATAATCAATACGCGCACAAAAGCGGCGCTAAACTACGATAAATTTATAAACGAGCTCATAAAATACGACATCGTCTTGATCGGCGAGCTGCACGAAAACAAAGCCCATCAGGCAGCAGAACTAAAAATCATAAATTCTTTGAAAAAATACAAAAAGCTAGATGTAGTTTTTGAGATGATAAGCTCAGACAAACAAGCCAAAATAGACACCGCAAAGGCTACCGGCGTCAGCAAAAATGCTCTTGAAAACGCAATTGGCTGGAGCAAGCGCTGGGATTATGCCTTTTACCAAGATTTGATCGAGAGCGTTTTTTATTCGGACGCAAATTTGATAGGCGGAAATTTAAGCAAAGGTGAAATAGACACTATCTTTAACGGAGCCTACCCGCTAAACGGGCATCTCTCAATAACCGATGAAGTGAGAAATAATATCAAAAAAATCGTAACGACCATGCACGGCAAGGATGAGATCAAAGACGAGAGACTACTTGAAGCGCTGGTGCAGATACAGCAGTATAAGGATAGGCGAATGGCGGATAAGCTGGTGCATAGTAAAAATTTAGCCGTCCTCATCGCGGGTAAATTTCACACGGATAAAAATATCGGCGTGCCGCTTCACATCATGGATTTTGATACGGATAAAAAATTTATAGTCGTGACTCTTGGATATGAGGGCGAGGAGCCAAATCCGCAGGAAGCGGACTTTATCTTGCTATTTAAGGATGAAAAATGAATAAAATTTGTAAATTTAGTATCATCTGCACGGCTCTTTTGAGCTTATCAAACGCCGCTCAAAACGAGAGTGAGGACCTGACGTTTGACACCCTTGAAGTCAGTGCAAAAAGCGTGAGCAACGCCGAAAAGTCCTTTGCTACGCCAGGAGCCGTAAGCTCAAGAGACGATGTCAAAAGCAAAACTCAAAGTATCGACTCTATCGTTAGAGCGATGCCCGGCAGCTACACGCAAGTCGATCAATCCCAAGGCAGCGTCTCGGTAAATATCCGAGGTCTGACAGGGCTTGGTAGGGTAAATACTATGGTCGATGGTGTCACGCAGACTTACTTTGGCACCTCGGCCGATAGCGGCGGGTTTCACGACTTCACGGGGAATTTAGGCACTTCGGCGTTTGGAGCGCTTATAGATCAAAATTTCCTAGTCGGCATCGACATCGAGCGAGGCACGTTTAGCGGCTCAAATACGGGGCTGATGGGAAGTGCAAATTTTAGAACTATCGGTGTTGATGACGTTATCACGGAGGGCAAACCGTTTGGCTTTTTAGGCAGATATAGCTACGGCTCCAATAAGGTCGGACCAAGCTATATGGGCGCTGTCGCGGCAAGGCATAGATTTGAAAACGGCGCTAGCCTTGGCTTTGTCTTTGGATACAGCGGCAAAAAGACCTCGCAAAACTACACCGTCGGAGGCGGCGGTAAAATATCGGACAAGCACCCCGACCTAAACGGCGACGGAGTGCCTGACGTGCCGCCGTCGCTAGACACCGACGATCTCACGCAAAAGCCAAAAAGCTATCTTTTCAAGACCGAATACACTTACGAAGATAGCAGCGCGATACTCTCTTACAGAAATTTAAACAACTATCTTGCCAAACGAAAGATAAATAACGACAGCTATCAGTTAAATTATAGATATGACCCAAATAGCGGCCTAGTCGATGTAAAATTCCTAGCCGCTTACAATAGATCAAAACAAAACTACGACAAAGGCGCGTCCATCTCGTGGGGCACACTCAAAAACGGTATGAAATTTTATAACAAATCATCACAATTTGACCTAAGCGACACAATGAAATTTAACCCCGTCTCAGAGCTTTTCATCACAACAAGCGCGGGCATAAATTTACTCACGAACAAATACATCAGACAAACCGGCGACAGCGACTACAAGAGCCTTACGACAAACTACGCCGTCCCGCCCGGAGAGCAAAAAGTGATAAGTTATTATCTAAACAATGCATTCAACTACGGCATCTTTGAATTTGACACGAATTTCAACCTGCAAAAATGGCAAACCAAAGGACGAAAAGGACAATGCGCTCTATCAAACCCGCTTTGCAGCCAAAAAGAGGCGGGCGAATTTAAAACGGACGATACATATCTCAACGCTTCATTGATGGCTTCGGCAAAACTGCACGATCTTTTTAGCCCGTTCATAAGCTATTCAAGGACATCAAGACCCCTAAACGTCCAAGAGCTTTTCGCCTCGGGAACAGTCTATGAAGACATAAACACCGCGCTAAGACCAGAAAAAACGCAGACTTGGCAAATCGGCTTTAACTCCTATAAGCACGGGCTTTTTGCGGGCGATGACGTGTTCGGGCTAAAAGCGGTCTATTACCGCTTGAAGGTGAAAGATTTTATTTACGACAGGCTGCTTATGTTTGACACTCCGGATACGACGATGTTTTTGGCCAGACTAAATGACGAGGCTAAATTTAGAGGCTTCGAGCTAGAGCTAACCTACGACATCGGATATTTTTACACAAATCTCAGCTACACCCGTCAAAAGACCACTTATCTGCCTTCTGACAGTAGTGCCCTTGACTGGACGAACGGTCCTGCAAGCGGTCAAAGCCAGTTTAGCGAGCTGCCAAAAGACTACGCTACTCTTGATATCGGCACGCGGCTGTTTGGTGAAAAGCTCACCTTTGGAGGCTTGATAAAATACACCGGCAAGGCAAAAAGGATATATCCGAAGGCGGAATTTGCCCCAAATCCGGATAATCAAAATCCGTTATTTAAAAAGCTACAAACGCAAGAACTGCCAAAGATCCCGACCATCATCGACCTATACGCTTCGTATGAGCCGATCAAAAATTTGACGCTTAAATTTGAAGTACAAAATTTGACCGATAAAAACTATATGGACGCGCTTTATACGTATAACTCGTCGTATTCTTCGCAGGTTTTCAATGACGATGTCGTGCTTTTTAACAACTCCGCTCGCGGCAGGACGTTTCTAATGAGCTTTGAGTATAGATACTGATGAAAACGGTACTGGCGATACTTCTGGCGTTTGGTCTTTGTTTCGGATTTGACGAGAATGCGACCTTGGCGGTAAGCAATCTAAGCCAAAACGTCGAGCTTTCTTTTTATTCGCTTTACTCAAACGCCGATATGGTCGTAAAATGTGTGATCTATATCTTGGTATTTTTCTCGGTTCTTACGTGGAGCGTTTTTATTTGCAAATTTATAGAGTATTTTTTGGCTTTTAGGACGCTAAAAGGCGATGAAAATTCGGTGCGAAATTTATCAAATTTAAATGACCTGTCAAAATTTAAAAAGCAAAGCTTTGCAAAAAGGCTGATAAAGGAGATAAATTTAGAAACCTCAGCCTGCGCGTCATACAATGCAAATGTCCAAAACCGCATAAAAGAACGCCTTGAAATAGAAATTTTAAAAATTCTTTCAAGCCTAAAAAGCTATGTTTGGTTACTTGCGTCTATTGGCTCTAGCTCGCCGTTTATCGGGCTGTTTGGCACGGTCTGGGGGATAATGAATAGCTTCATAGGCATAGCAAACGCAAACAACGCCAGCCTAAATATCGTAGCTCCGGGTATCGCAGAAGCGCTTTTCGCCACGGCATTTGGGCTCATGGCTGCGATCCCTGCGGTGCTGTTTTACAACTATTTTATCCAAAAGAATGCAAAATTTTCAAACAAGCTAAACGAGCTTGCAACGACGATCTACATACTATCGGACAGACTAAACGAAGCGAAAAATGCTGATAAAACAAGATGACAAAGCGCTAAGCGAGATAAACGTGACTCCCTTTATCGACGTTATGCTCGTTTTGCTCATCATTTTTATGGCGGTAGTGCCTATCATCACGGCTTCAATCAAAGTCGAGCTGCCAAGAGCGAGCGAGCAAACCCCGCCCGATCAAAAAAAGCTCGTTATCTTAACGATAGATAAACAAAATGCCATCACGATAAACGACACCGGTGCAAATTTATCAAATTTAGCCGAAGTTTTGGATGCAAAGACGGGGCGAAATTTTGACGAGCCTATATATTTTTACGTCGATAAGAGCGTGAGTTATGAAAATTTGATAAACGTCATCAACCAAGTAAAAGCGATAGGCTACGATAAAATCGCTCTAAGCTCGGAAGTAAAACGATGACAAGGCGGCGCTTCCTTCTGCCGTTTGCCTTTTTGCTCTCTTTGTCGGTGCATATTTTTATCGTTTTTTTGTTTATGCAAAGCGCACCAAGCCAAAATAACGGCGGATATATAGGAGAGAGCGGCGAATTTCAGTCGGTGCGGATCGTCTCGTCTTTACCGATCGGAGAGCTCATGGATACGGCGATAAATTCGCAAAAACAAACACAGCTGCAAACACCGCCAGAGCAAGAAACTAGCGAAGGCTCGCTAAGCGATACGGACGTAAAAAGTCAAATAACGGTCAAAAAAAGTAAAGTGTTTTCTAAAAAGCAGACGGTCAAAAGACTGCCGGAAAAAGAAAAAAAGAGTAACGAAAAGCGCGAAACGACTGAGGATCAAACGCAAAAAGATAAAGACACGGGCGACTCGCAGGTTGATTCTGTGTCCGCAAATAGCGTCGCCAGCGCACCCGTGCAAGGTAGCGGGGATAAGCTCTCGTCGCCAAACGACGGAAATAGCCAAAGCACCGGCGCAAGCTGGCAAGGAGCCGTGATGTCGCACCTAAACAAGCACAAAAAATACCCAAACGAAGCGCTGGCAAAAAAGCAAGAAGGCAAAGTGCTGCTTTTAGTAAAGATCGCAGAGGACGGAGCGGTATTAGAGTGCAAAATCAAAAAAGGCTCGGGTGTGGCTTTACTAGATGAGGAAGCGTTAAATTTATTCAAAAGAGCCTCCCCGCTACCAAAGCCGCCTCAAAGCGTGCTAAAAGGCAAACGCGAGATAACTTTCAGCATCCCGATAGACTATAACATCAAGAAATTTTTGGAGAGGGATTTATTAAGAAATGGTGGTTAGAGGCAGAATCGAACTGCCGACACGCAGATTTTCAGTCTGCTGCTCTACCGACTGAGCTATCCAACCATTTAAAAAAGAAATGTGATTATACAATTTTAAATTTTAAAAATTGTTTAAAAGACGCGAAATTTCCGCCAAATTTGCCACAAAAAGCTAAAACGCCAACCAAAATACAAAGTAAATTTATAAATTTCCTACAAATTCCTTAAATTTATCTCCGCGCTGAGCGTAGCTTTTAAATTGATCCAGACTCGCAGCCGCAGGGCTTAGAAGCGCGATTTCGTCTGCGTCGTTTAAATTTATCGCCGTATTTGCCGTGCCCGAAATATCCAAATTTAACTCAGATTTTTTAAAATTTTCATCTATTTTTTTGACCGCGACTTCTAAAAACTCACAAGCCGTCGCTCGCACGCCAAATTTATCGGCTAGTGCCATGAGCTTTGCCGTATTTGAGCCGATTGCGTAAATTTGCACCTTTACGCCGCTTAAAGCCTCGAAAAGCTCGCTCATCTGCACACCCTTATCGTCGCCACCCAAAATCAGGTGCAAAAATTTACCCTCGTATCGATGTATCGCCTGCACCGCCGCGTCGATGTTCGTCGCCTTCGTGTCATTGACCCAGACGCGACCGTAGCGGTCGGTAAATTCTTCAAGCTTATTCGCCTCAATGACAAACTCGTTAAGCGCGCTCACGTCGCATCTATCGAGCAAGATTTTCTGCACAGAGAGAGCCAAAAGCGCGTCTATCAAAAACGGGGTTTTAAATTTTACCTCGCTCGTGCTGACGCCGCAAAATTTAACCAAATCGCTCTCGTCCTTATAGCTGATGACCTTCGCTAGCGTCGGCGTTTTGGCATAAATTTCAGGCAGGATCGCGACGCCGTTTTCGCTCATCATGCCAAGCGGTTTAAGTTTGGCTTGCTCGTAGGCTTTCATGTCGCCATGCCACGTGAGATGATCGGGCGTGATAGGCAAAAGCACGTAAATATCGGGCTTTGCATGCTTTGTATAGTGTAACGTGAAGGAGCTCGTTTCAAGCACCCAGATCTTCGCATGCGCGTCCAGCTCGCCAAGCGCGATGCCGACATTCCCGCCCATCACAGAGTCAAATTTGGCCAGCAGATGCTGCGTCATCTTTGTCGTCGTCGTCTTGCCGTTCGTGCCGCTAATCCACACGCTAAACGGCATCTTATCCGCGAAATAGTCGTATTCGCTTATCAGATTTCGCGCTTTTTTGATAAGCTCGTGATGCGGCGGGATACCAGGGCTTGGGATCTCAAGCTCGCTTTTACTCGCGTCAAATTTACCGACCGGTAAAAGCTCGTTGCCAAACTCGTCGCGTGCGATTTCGCTAAATTTATCGTCGTAAATTTGCCAGCCGCCGGACTTGGCAAGGGCGCGGGTCGTGCCGCCGTAACCAAATAAACTTTTTTTCATAATTCCCCAGTCTTGACAGATTTTAGATAAATTTTTACAAACCACTGCGGTCACGGACTCCGCCCCCTTGTGGCTCGTAAAAATTTATCCAAACTATACCTATTCCTGTCTTGAATATTTTTAAGATTTTAGATTAAAATTTACCGTTTTTTATCTAATCTTTAACGCCGTCAAAGCGATTAAATTTGCTAGTATCGCAATCAGCCAGAACCTCACGATTATCTTATTTTCCACCCAGCCCTTTATTTCAAAATGATGATGAATAGGCGCCATCAAAAAGATACGCTTTTTAAAAATTTTAAAGCTTCCTACCTGCAAAATCACGCTTAACGTCTCCATAACAAAAACAAAACCGATGATGATGAGTAAAATTTCATTTTTCGTCATCACGCCCATGAGTCCGATATATGCGCCCACACTGAGGCTGCCGCTGTCCCCCATGAAAACCTCTGCCGGATGGCAGTTAAACCACAAAAAGCCCATCAGCGAGCCAATCAGTGCGGCTGCGATGATGACGGTCTCGCCTACGCCCACGATCTTTGGCAAAAGTAAATACGTGCTAAACACCGCGTGTCCGCAGATGTAGGCAAACACACCCAAAGTAAGTAGCGAAAATATTGCGGGAACGCTCGCCAGTCCGTCAAGTCCGTCCGTCAAATTTACCGCATTTGACGCAGCGACGATGACAATCGTCCAAAAAATGATCGCGAATACGCCAAGATCGAGTAGGGCAAATTTATAAAACGGCAGGTAAAATTTGCTCCCAAGCTCGCCGTGAAAATATAGCAGCGTCGAGACGGCAAGCCCGATTAGCGCCTGCACCGCGAGCTTTGCTCTGGGACTTAGCCCATCGTGATTTTTGCCGCCTAAAATTTTATTTAGATCGTCTTTAAAGCCAAGCGCGCTAAATCCGACAAGACAAAGTAAGGACGCCACGACGAAAATGTTGTCAAGCCGCGCGCAAAGCAGGGTCGCAAAGACCGCCGCCCCGATGAAAACGAGACCGCCCATCGTCGGGGTTTTCGCCTTTTTTTGATGCGTCTGCGGAGCTAGCTCGTAGATAGGTTGCGCGGCGTTTTTGGCTTTCGCCCACGCGATAAATTTTGGCATGAGATAGACGGTCAAACAAAACGTGATAAAAAACGAAAAGCCCGCACGGACGGTGATATATTGAAAGATATTGAAATTTAACAGTTCATAAATATAATAAAACAACGCTAGCCTTTATTTTAAAAAAACCTAATTTTAGTATAATGCGGTTAAAAAATATCTAAATTTACGAGATTTGCGATGAAACAAAAGACGATATTAGTGATAACTGACGGCATCGGACACAGTGAAAATGCCCAATTCAACGCCTTTGCCGCGGCGAAAAAACCCACATACGAATGGCTTTTTAAAAACGTGCCAAATGCACTCATCAAGACATCAGGGCTTGCGGTCGGTTTGCCTGAGGGGCAGATGGGAAACAGCGAAGTAGGGCATATGTGTATCGGCAGTGGGCGGGTTTTGTATCAAAATTTGGTCAAAATTTCGCTCGGGTTTGAAAACGGCTCGCTGGCAAAGAGCGAAAAGCTTTTAAATCTGTTTAAAAAATGCAAAACTATCCACGTTATCGGGCTTTACAGCGATGGCGGCGTGCATTCGCACCTTAGCCATTTTGATGGCATGTGCGAGCTGGCGAGCGCGAACGGATGCGAAATTTACGCTCACGCGATCACCGACGGACGCGACGTGAGCCCAAAAAGCGGGCTAAATTTCATCAAAGCCTTGCAGGCTAAATTTAAGATCGCGAGCATCAGCGGGCGTTTTTACGCGATGGATCGCGACAAGCGCTGGGAGCGCGTGAAGCTCGCTTACGAGGCGATGATGGGCGAAAATCCGCAAGAGATCGAACCCTTTGAATATGTCATGCAAAGCTACGAACATGATGTGACGGACGAGTTTATCGTGCCTGCTAGCTTTGGCGGCTTTCGCGGCATCGGCGAAAATGACGGCGTGATATTTATAAATTTTAGAAACGACCGAGCGCGTGAAATTTGCGCGGCTTTGGGAGCGAAAAATTTTAGCGAATTCGCTCGCCCTTTTGCGGTGAAAAATTTGCTAACGATGACCGAATACGACGCGAATTTCGCCTTTCCTGTGCTTTTTGAAAACGAGCGACTGCAAAACACTTTGGCGCAAGTCATCGCAAACGCGGGACTAACGCAGCTGCATACCGCCGAGACCGAGAAATACGCGCATGTGACGTTTTTCTTTAACGGCGGTGTCGAGGAGCTAGTGCCAAACGAAACGCGGATCTTGATCCCAAGTCCGAAGGTCAAAACTTACGACGAAAAGCCCGAGATGAGCGCGCCTGCCGTATGCGACGCGGTGATAAAAGGTATGGATGACGGACAGGACTTTATCGTGGTAAATTTTGCAAATGGCGATATGGTCGGGCATACGGGCGATTTTGACGCGGCGGTAAAGGCGGTCGAGGCGGTGGATACGGCGCTGGGGCGGATCGTGGCAAAGGCAAAGGAGCGAAACTACGCGCTCATCATCACGAGCGATCACGGCAACTGCGAGGAAATGCGCGACGCGGAGGGTAAAATCCTCACAAATCACACGACCTACGACGTGCCGTGCTTTATCATGGGCGAGGGCGTGCGAGCGGTGAGAAGCGGCGGGCTGAATAATATCGCCGCGTCGGTGTTGAAGTTGATGGGGTTAGAAAAACCCGCCGAAATGGACGAAGCTTTGTTTTAAAATGCTTTGTCTTTTTAGTGTCTTTAAATGAGCTTGAAATTTTCTCGGTCGATAGGCTACATGCCTTATCTCCGTCGAAAATTTCTTCGCAACATTTAAATCCATCTAAAAATACTTTGCATTTTATAATTTTAAGAAAATACTTCGCTTTGTGATTATTAATTTTTTAATTATTAAAATTTAAATTTACTTTTAAAAGGAAAAACATGAAATTTAGCGGGAAAAATGTGCTCATCACGGGTGCGAGTCGCGGTATCGGAGCCGATACGGCAAGGGTTTTGGCAAAAATGGGCTTAAAGGTGTGGATAAACTACCGCTCAAAGCCCGAGGTCGCAGACGCGCTCAAAAGCGAGATCGAGTCGGCTGGTGGAGTGGCTGCGGTCGTTAAATTTGATGCGACGGATGAGGACGAGTTCATCAAAGGCATAAATTTGATCGTTGATAGCGACGGCGAGCTAAGCTACCTCGTAAATAACGCGGGTATCACGAATGACAAGCTGGCGCTTCGCATGAAGACCGATGAATTTACGGGTGTGATAAATGCAAATTTGACATCAGCGTTCATCGGCTCGCGCGAGGCGCTCAAAGTGATGAGTAAAAAACGCTTCGGCGCGGTCGTGAATATCGCCTCGATCGTGGGCGAGATGGGCAACGCGGGGCAGGTCAATTACGCTGCGAGCAAAGGTGGCATGATAGCGATGACAAAGAGCTTCGCCAAAGAGGCTGCGAGCAGAAACGTGCGCTTTAACGCCGTAACTCCGGGCTTTATTGCGACGGATATGACGGATGCGCTAAGTGACGAGGTGAAAGCCGCATACGAGGCGAACATCCCGCTAAAACGCCTTGGTAAGGGCGAAGAGGTCGCAAATGCAGTGGCGTTTTTGCTCAGCGATCACGCTAGCTACGTCACGGGCGACGTGCTTAAAGTCAATGGCGGACTTTATATGTAGATAAATTTAATTTTGCGTTAATTTATGAGTTTAAAATAAATAAAAGCGTAAATATTATAAAATGACAGACATTTTTTATAAGGAGACCTGAAATGGCAGTTTTTGATGATGTTAGAGATGTTGTTGTTGAGCAACTAAGTGTAGATCCTGAGGCAGTGAAAATGGAGTCGAAGATCATCGAGGATCTTGGTGCTGATTCACTCGACGTAGTCGAGCTTGTGATGGCACTTGAGGAGAAATTCGAAGTCGAAATTCCAGACACTGAGGCCGAGAAGCTCATAAGCATCGCTGACGTTGTAAATTATATAGAAAAGCTTGGCAAATAATTTAAAATTTGCTTTATAGTTTGATTTAAGGAGATGTATTGAAACGAGTCGTTATAACAGGCATTGGCATGGTCAATGCGCTCGGGCTTGATAAAGAGAGCTCTTTTAAGGCTATTTGTGATGGCAAAAGCGGTGTAAAGCATATCACATCGTTTGATGTCAGCGAGTTTCCTGTTCAGATCGCCGCTGAGATAACGGACTTTGATCCAAGTAGCGTTCTTGACGGAAAAGAGGTCAAAAAGGTCGATCGTTTCATACAACTTGGCATAAAAGCATCTAACGAGGCGATGGCCGATGCAAATTTTAAAGAATTTGACGGCTCTAAATTTGGCGTCAGCTCAGCCGCAGGTATCGGTGGTTTGCCAAATATCGAGAAAAATTCGATCACATTTTTTGAAAAAGGTGTCAAGAGAATTTCCCCGTTTTTCATACCTTCTGCTCTCGTAAATATGCTTGGCGGTATCGTGTCGATAAACCACGGCTTAAAAGGACCTAACCTCTCTAGCGTGACCGCATGTGCGGCCAGTACGCACGCTATCTCACAAGCGGCAAAATGTATAATGATAGGCCAGGCGCAAAAGATGCTAGTCGTCGGTGCAGAGTCGACCATTTGCGGTATAGGTATAGGCGGTTTTGCTGCGATGAAGGCGCTTTCTACCAGAAATGACGACCCGCAAAAAGCTTCGCGACCATTTGACGCAGATCGTGACGGTTTTGTCATGGGAGAGGGGGCTGGAGCGCTTGTACTCGAAGAGTACGAGTCGGCAAAGACAAGAGGGGCTAAAATTTACGCTGAAGTCATAGGCTTTGGCGAAAGCGGCGATGCTTATCACATCACATCTCCGACGCTTGAGGGGCCGCTTAGCGCGATGAAGCAAGCGTGGGATATGGCCGGTAATGTCAAGATCGACTACGTAAACGCACACGGCACATCGACGCCAGTAAATGACAAGAACGAAACGGCCGCTTTAAAAACACTTTTTGGTAAAGATTGTCCGCCTGTCAGCTCGACTAAAGGTCAGATCGGACATTGCTTAGGCGGAGCGGGCGCGATCGAGGCTGTGATATCTGTAATGGCCATGAGAGACGGGATCATCCCGCCGACTATAAACTACACTACTCCCGATCCTGACTGTGATCTAGACTACGTTCCAAATACAGCTAGAAAGGCTGAGCTCAAAGTCGTTATGAGCAACTCGTTTGGCTTTGGCGGCACGAACGGCTGTGTGATATTTAAGAAGTTGGACTAAGATGTCAAGCTACTTAGACTTTGAAAAGAGCATCAAACAAATAGACGACGATATAGCAAACGCCAGGATAAAAGGCGATGAGCATGCCGTCGAAATTTTAAATAAAAATTTAGAAAAAGAGGTCGCAAAGGTTTATAAAAACCTAAACGAGTATCAGCGGTTACAGCTGGCGCGCCATCCTGATCGCCCTTACGCGATAGATTATATCAGGTCGTTTTTGATGGATGCGTATGAAATTCACGGAGATAGAGCGTTTCGCGACGACCCGGCCATAGTCTGCTACGTCGGTTACATCGGCGGTAAAAAGGCGATGGTGATAGGCGAGCAAAAGGGTCGAGGAACGAAAAATAAACTTAGGCGAAATTTTGGTATGCCTCATCCTGAGGGCTACCGCAAGGCTTTGAGAGTCGCTAAATTGGCTGAAAAATTTAACCTTCCTATTTTATTTCTTATAGACACCCCGGGCGCATATCCTGGCGTTGGCGCAGAGGAGCGCGGTCAGAGCGAGGCTATCGCACGTAACCTTTTCGAGTTTGCAAATTTAAAAGTCCCTACAATAGCAGTAGTCATCGGCGAGGGTGGAAGCGGCGGAGCGCTAGCCATCGGAGTAGCGGATAAGCTAGCGATGATGAAAAATTCCGTATTTTCAGTGATCTCTCCTGAAGGCTGTGCCGCGATACTTTGGAACGATCCCTCCAAACAAGAGCAAGCTACGAAAGTCATGAAGATCACGGCTGACGATCTTAAAAATCTAAAGCTCATCGACGATGTCATAAAAGAGCCGATAAACGGAGCTCACAGAGACAAAGACGGTGCGGCAAAAGAGCTGGCGAGCTATTTCGTATCAAAGCTCGAGAAGCTTGAAAAGCTTAGCATCGATGAGCTCGTCGCAAAGAGGATCGATAAAATTTTATCCGTCGGCGCATACGAAGAATAAATTAAGATGACCGCGCTAGCGGCGTCTGCTCTTTTAAATTTATAGCCTTTTTACCTTTAGTCGCTATAATTTCTACAAAAAATAACAAAGAGAAACAATGTTTAACGGACTCATACGAGAGATCGCGCAGGTCGCGAACTATTCGCAAAATTTGCTGCGTTTGAAAGCGAGCTACAAGCCAAATTTAGGCGATAGCATCGCGGTAAATGGCGCGTGCCTTAGCGTAGTCGGGCTTCATGATGACGGATTTAGCGTGGAGCTAAGTGCCGAGACAAGGGCTCACATCGCGACGGAAAATCTAAAAGGACGCGTGCACATCGAGCCGGCCATGCGACTAAATGGCAGGCTTGATGGTCATCTCGTGCAAGGGCACATCGACGCTATCGGCGAGGTCGTGCGCATCGTGAAAAACGAAAACGGCGTTGATTTTTTCATAAATTTACCCGCCAGCGTGATGCACCTCATGGCAAACAAGGGCAGCATCGCAGTCGAGGGCGTGAGCCTGACGATAAACGAGGTGCTGGAAAACGGCGTGCGCCTAACGATCATCCCGATCACCTTTCGCGAGAGCCTATTTTGCGAGTTCAAAGTGGGACGCCGCGTCAATGTTGAGAGTGATATGCTCGCCCGCTACGTCGCGCGTCAGCTGGGCTTTAAGCCCGTGACGTGGGAGCAGATCGATCACATCGTGAGCCTTTATTGATGTTAAATTTAGACGTTGCGTTTGAAGACGAGCGCGTGCTGGCAGGCTTTACCACGCGTTTTGGCGGAGTTAGCGTCGGGGCGTATGCGGGGCTAAATTTAGGGGATCACGTGGGTGATCTGCCGCAAAACGTCGCGAAAAATCGTGAAATTTTAGCTTCAAATTTAGGCTTGCCGTTGCAAAATTTAAAATTTATGAAGCAGATCCACTCAAACGAGGTGCGAATTTTGCGCGATTTAAATGATGAGCTGCCGCCTTGCGACGGGCTCGTCACGGATCTAAAAGGCGCCATGCTTTGCGTTTTGGTCGCGGACTGCTCGCCCGTTCTCATTGTAGATAGCGTGCGTGGCGTCGTGGCTGCCGTGCATGCAGGCAGAGCGGGCGTGGTGGGGCAAATCTGCACGAACGCGGTCAAGCTAATGAAAAGCGAATTTGGCTGTCAGAGCCACGATCTGTGCGCATTTGTCGGAGCAAATATAAAAAGGGACTGCTACGAGGTGGGCGAGCTAAATTTAGGCAAATTTGAGCGCTACAAAAACGGCGGCAAATTTGACATGAACGCCGCGCTCAAAGATGAATTTGCCGCGCTTAGCGTGAGGGTTAAATTTAGCGAAATTTGTACGCACTGTGACGAGCGGTATTTTTCATACCGAAGAGACGGCGTGACGGGGCGATTTTGCGGATTTGCGATGCTAAAATGATAAAAAGATCGGTTAAAGGCAGTAAATTTGGCTTATGAAAATTTTAAAAATCAAGACCCTAGAGCTTTGAAAATAGTTCAAAATGCCAGAAAATTTGACGTTGAAATTTTACAAAACGAAGCTATCGTAAAGAGCTTTCTAAACTCTGATAAAATGGAGCTAAACGAGAGCGAGCGCCTAAAGATCGAGGAAATTTTTAAAATTTTAATGAAAATAGAAGAAGATACCCAGCTTAGTAAATAATGTGCAACTTAGTTGCATTTAATAAAATTTACGCTACTATTTTGACTTCCAAATTCAAAATAGGAGAGTGTTATGAAAATTAGTAAGAGCGCTTTTGCATTGATCGTTGGCGGTATTTTGACCTCGGCCGGTGCGCATGACTTTTGGCTAAATGCCGCAAACGACAAGGTTTTAAACATCCAAATAGGCTACGGGCATGAATTCCCGGGCGTAGAGCCTATCTCACAAAAGCGTGTCCAACTTTTCCAGACACCATATCTTTTAAAAAATGGCGAGAAATTCGAAGTCGAACAAAAGGGCGAGAATTTCAACTTCGAGGGCAAAAAGGTAGCCAAGGGCTCGTATATCGTCGTTGGCGAGTATAAGCCTACATTTTGGAGCCAAATGGCTGATGGCAAGTGGCAGATGCAAACGAACAGGAAAAACGGGCAAGGCGTGAAATACTGCGAGCTGGCTAAAATGAGTGCTAAAGCGGTGCTAAACGTCGGAGTAGCCGATGAAAGCGTCGTAAAGCCGATAGGTCAGACGCTAGAGATCGTTCCGCTTAGCAACCCTGCGAATTTCGCCGTAGACGAGTTTTTTGGCATGCAGGTGCTGTTTGAGGGCAAGCCGCTTGCAGGCGTGGATGTGGGCGTCATATCGCCATATCTTGAAAATACGCATGATAACGAGCAGCGCGCATTTTGGGGCAAGACCGATAAAAACGGGCGCATAAACATCAAGCTTTTCAAGGCCGGCGAATATGCGGTGAGCGTGCTTTATAAAACTGCGTATAAAGATAGCGCCGAGTGCGACGAAAACGTCTATGAGAGCACTTTTAAATTTGCTTTGAAGTAAATTTGCGCTAAATTTCGCCTGAAATTTAAAGGAAAAAAATGAGAAAAATCGTGTTTAGTTTGCTGATATTATCGGCCTTTTTGCAGGCTTTGGTCCACGGCTCGCAGGACGTAGGGCTATCGTCACAAACAAAACACGAGCAAACCTCGCCCGATACGAAGCAGCCTCAAACCGAGCATAAACAACAAAACCCACCGGTAAGGATAATTTACAAAGGCGTGAGCAAAACGCCTATTTATCTATGCGAAAGAGGCGATATGCTCGGGTGCTTCAGGGCGGCAGAGATATATTACAGCGGAAGCGGAGTCAAGCGAAACGTTAGGACGGCGGTGATTTATTTCAAGCGCTCTTGCCTAGGCGGATACGGGCCTGCTTGCACGAGTTTGGGCGATCTTTACCGACTAGAAGGTGGCTTTAATTCGCGCAAAAAAGCGATCGGTCTTTATGAGGAAGGGTGTAAAAAGAACGACGGTGCGGCGTGTTTCGTGCTGGGGACTTACTACAAGAGCGGAGATATGGTAAAAAAGAACGAAGTAAAATCCGTAAAATTTCTAAAACGCGCCTGCGAGCTGAAATATGAAAAAGCGTGCGAACGCTAGCCTAAATTTACGCCCTTAAATTTAGTTTAATTTTAGGAAAATTTCAGTATAATCCAAACCTTATTTCACACACACCAGTCCTAAAATTTGGTTGCAAAATTTCAAAATTTTGTTAATGGGTGTGGAGGATAAACCTAAATTTCGGGCAAAGCCCATAAGGAGCAAACTCATGGTCACAATGAGAGATTTACTAGAGTGCGGCGTTCACTTCGGACACCAAACACGCAGATGGAACCCAAAGATGAAAAAATTTATCTTTGGCGAGAGAAAAGGTATCTATATCATAGATCTACAAAAGACGATCCGTTATTTCCGCTATACTTATAACATCGTTCGCGACGCGGCTGCCGAGGGCAAGACTATCCTTTTTGTGGGTACTAAAAAGCAAGCGGTCGAAGCGATCAAAGAGTATGCAGAAAAATGCGGCATGCCATATGTCAATCATCGCTGGCTAGGCGGTATGATGACAAATTTCGGCACTATCCGCCAGTCTATCCGCAAGCTTGAGGTTATCGAGACGATGGAAGAAGACGGCTCTATAAATTTACTGACTAAAAAAGAAGCGCTAATGCTTCGCCGCAAAAAAGAGAAGCTGATCGCTACGCTTGGCGGTATCCGCAATATGAAAAATTTACCTGATATGGTGTTTATCGTCGATACCGTTAAAGAAAAGATCGCCGTTCAAGAGGCAAACCGCCTAAAAATGCCAGTCGTCGCACCGATAGATACAAACTGCGATCCTGACGTGGTAGACTATCCGATCCCTGGTAACGACGATGCTATACGCTCAGTCCAGCTTTTCTGCCAAGAGATGGCCGAGGCGATAAACGAGGGCAAATCACTTCTTGAGCAAGATAGCGACGCAAATGCAGATGAGGCCGAAGTGAGCCAAGAGGAAAAAGATGCGGTCGTTGCAGAGGCGATGAGCGAGGAAGATTTCGCCAGCGAGGATGATGAATAATGGAAATCACTGCACAAATGGTAAAAGAGCTCCGTGAAAGCACTGGGGCTGGTATGATGGACTGCAAAAAGGCTTTGAGCGAGGCTGATGGCGACATGCAAAAGGCCGTAGATATACTTCGCGAAAAGGGTCTTGGTCAGGCTGCGAAAAAGGCGGACCGCTTAGCTAGCGAGGGTCTAGTAAGCGTCGAAGTTTGCGAGCACTGCAAGAGAGCGACTATAAGCGAGATAAATTCCGAAACCGACTTCGTCGCTAGAAATCCGCAGTTTCAAGCGCTCACAAAAGATACTACGGCTCATATCCAAGCAAAAGGTATCACAAGCGTTGAAGAGCTAAACGAAAGCACGCTAAACGGCGTGAAATTTGAAGAATATTTCAAAACTCAGATCGCAACTATCGGTGAAAATTTGGTCGTTCGCAGGTTTGAAACCATAAGCGCCGATGAAAAAGGCGTAGTAAACGGCTACGTGCATTCAAACGGACGCGTGGGCGTGCTCATAGGCGCAGCGTGCCAGAGTGAAGAGGTCGCGCAAAAAGCGGCTGAATTTATCAGAAATCTATGCATGCATGCAGCTGCGATGAAGCCAACCGTGATAAGCTACAAAGATCTTGAGAAGGACTTTGTCGAAAAAGAATTCATCGCGTTAAAAGCAGAGCTGGAAAAGGAAAACGAGGAGCTAAAGCGCCTTGGCAAGCCGCTTCATCATATACCTCGTTTTGCTAGCAGGTCTCAGATCACTCCTGAAATTCTAGCCGGCGTTGAAAATGAGATTAAAGAGGAGCTAAAAGCCGAGGGCAAGCCTGAGAAAATTTGGGATAAGATAATCCCTGGCAAGATCGAGAGATTTTACGCTGACAATACGATCTTGGATCAGCGCTTAACGCTTCTAGGCCAGTTTTACGTCATGGACGATAAAAAAACGATCGAACAGGTGCTTGCTGAAAAGAGCAAAGAGCTTGGTGGCAAGATCGAGATCGTAAAATACGTCCGCTTCGAGCTTGGCGAGGGACTAGAGAAAAAAGTCGATGACTTTGCGGCTGAAGTAGCGGCGCAAATCGGCTAAATGGAAATTTTAAGAGCGTCTAATCTAGGCTTTGCGTATGATTATACGCTCTTTGAAAATGTGAATTTTACACTTGATAGCAGCGAGAGCGCCGCTATACTAGGCGTTAGTGGCTGCGGTAAATCGACGCTACTGCATATACTTTCGACTCTTTTAAAGCCAAAAACCGGTGAAGTCATTTATGACGCCAAATCTCTTTATTCGCTTTCTCAAAACGAGCTTATAAAGATCCGCCGACTAGAATTTGGCATCATATTTCAGGCGCACTATCTTTTTAAAGGCTTTAACGCACATGAAAATATCGAGCTTGCAAGCATCTTGGCAAAAGAGCCTATCGATAAAAGACAGCTTGAAGCGCTAAAAATTTCAGATGTGCTAAATCAAAAGGTCGGCGAGCTTAGCGGCGGACAACAACAGCGCGTTTCGATCGCCAGGGTGCTGACTAAAAAGCCTCGTGTCATCTTTGCCGATGAGCCGACTGGAAATTTAGACAAGCAGACCGCCCTTGAAGTGATGCGGACGCTGTTTAACTATATCAAAGCAAACGACGCTGCGCTCGTATTAGTCACGCACGATAACGAGCTCGCGCTTAAATGCGACAATGTCTACAAACTGGAAAACAAAGAATTATCCAAAATTTCATCCTAAATTTTGACGCCAAATTTCTGTAAGATATCGCTTTATTTGCTCGTGACGAAGCCTCGTTACAAGATCAAAAATAAATTTATCTATATGAAATTCAAAACGGGCTAAAATTCCATCAAAAAACAAAAGAGAGATATGGAGCTAGTTTCGTTTTTTGGCGCTGATAGAGCGATCACCTTCATGCTTTTGTTCGCCCGTCTTAGCGGTCTCATCGTCTTTTTCCCATTTTATTCGCACAACCAGATCCCGCTCACGGCGCGGACTTTGCTGGTTTTTATGCTTTGTATCGTCTTTTTTCCGATGTCACATGCGCACGAACATGCCATAAATTTTTTATTCGTCGAAATTTTGAGCGAGGCGATGCTGGGTCTTTGCGCGGGACTAATGCTTACGATCGTGTTTGCTACGCTTCAGATGGCCGGAGAGCAAATTTCCATGGTTATGGGATTTTCGATGGCGACGGTGCTAGATCCACAAACGGGAGCAAGCTCGCCGGTCATTGCAAATATGATAAATTTCCTCGCCCTTCTTACGTTTTTGATGTTTGACGGTCATCATTTGCTGCTACAGTTTTACGCCGCTTCCCTTGCACATGTACCTTTAGGCGATTTTTATCCAAGTGCTGGGGTGATGAGCTACGCTTTAAAAATTTTTGCGAATTTGTTTATGTTCGGTTTTATTTTATCTTTTCCGATCATCGCGCTCTCTTTGCTCTCGGACTCGATATTTGGGATGCTTATGAAAACGATGCCGCAGTTTAACCTGCTAGTCGTGGGCTATCCGATAAAGATCACGATCGGATTTGCCGTTTTGATCGCGATTTTAGCGGGTATGATGAAAATAGTCGGCGATATGCTGTTACAAATTATTAACGATTTGCCGAATTTGTTTTTCTAAATTAAGAAAAGCGCAATGAAATTTATCATAAAATAAGTCTTTCAGGCAAAGGAGAGATAATGAAAGTTGCACTCGTAAATAAAAACCCCGCCGTTTCGCGTTTGATAACTTTGAGCCTAAACAAGATCGGCGCACAATATACGGAATTTGACGATATCAGCGGTCTTGATCATAGCTTTGATTACGTTATCGTCGATAGCGACATCGATACGGGCGATTTTGACTTTAGCGGTTTTGATAGTGTCATGTATCTCGTGCCTCGTGGCGGACAAAAGCCGGAATTTGCAACGACTTCGCTTGAAAAGCCGTTTTTGCCGACGGAATTTATAAATATTTTTGAACAAAGCAAGCCTAATACTGCAAATTTTGCCAAAGACGATGCGATGAGCGATTTTAGCGACTTTGACGATACGCATGCAGCGCAACTTGAAGATGAGAATTTCGAGCTTCCAAAGATCGATGAAGAGCTACAAGAAGAGACCGATCTAAACATAGACGATATCGATCTTGAGGATATAAAGCTTGATGAGCTTGATCTTGGCGAAGAGGATGAGGTCGCTACGGATGGCGCCGAGGATGCGGACAAGCTGGCCGATGAGATCGAGCTTGACGAGACTGACTTTGAAGAAAAGGTCTTGGACGCGGGTGAGGCGGAGCAAAATTTAGCCTCGCAAGATAGCTTTGACGATGATGATCTCGCAAAAGATCTACTGCCTCAAAATGACGATAACAGCGATATGAATGAGCTAAGCTCGCTAGTAGATGAGATAGAAAATATGGACGATACGCCAAAACATAGCGATCAAGATGAAATTTCAGCCGAGCCAAAGTCTGATGATGAGACGAAATTTGATACTATGAATGACGTGTCAGATGAGCCTAAAGATGAGTTTGTAAGCGATATAGACGCTACGAAAAACGCTCTAAACGAGATCGAAGCGCTAGATGATTTAAACGAAGAGGAAAATTTACAAAATTTAGACGAGAGCGCTGCTGCCGAGGAGAGCGACTTTGACGAGCCCGAAGAGAGCGAGGCGAAAGACAATCTAGTCGATACGCTTGCCGATGACTTTGACGGCAGCGATGAGGAATTTAGCACCGAGGTCGCTCAAACGATAGATGAAAATACTTTGGATGCCAAGCTCGAGGAGGCGTCAGATCTAAATTTAGACGAGCAGATCGATGATGCGCAGCTTAATGACGAGCTGATAAATTCCGCCTTGAGTGATGAAAATTTAGACCAAGACGAGCCTAAGATACAAATCGTCGATGAAACGAACGAGGCCACTGATGAGCCGCAGCAAGAAATTTTACAAGATGTAGCGATAGATGAAAGCGATCTGGACGCAAAGCTTGAACAAGCGGTCGATCTAAATTCAGACGAACCAAGCGAAAATACGCAGCCAAACAGCATAGACGAGATAGATGAGGCGGATATGCTAAAGGCTTTTGGGCTAAAGGGCGAAGCGCCTACCGCAAAAGAGGAGAAAAGCGGTAAAAATCCACAGGATATCAAAGCGGAGCTTACTAAAAAGATAACCGAGCATATAACGAGCTCACTTGATGAAAGCTCGATCAAAGAAGCGCTGAAAGATATGAATATCAAGATAAACATAAGCTTTGAGGAAAAGTAATTGCAGGGGCAAATTTTAGTCGTTTCAGGGCCTAGTGGTAGCGGCAAGAGCACACTTTTAAGCAGGCTTTTGAAAGAAGAAAGTGATCTGTGCTTTTCTATCTCAAGTACGACAAGAGCGATCAGAGACGGCGAAAAAGAGGGCGTGGATTATTATTTTATAAGCGAGGATGAGTTTAAAAAAGGCATAGAAAACGGAGAATTCCTAGAATGGGCGCAGGTGCATAAAAATTTTTACGGCACTAGCCTAAAGCCCGTTTTGAGCGCGCTAAATGAGGGCAAGATCGTGATCTTTGACATCGATGTGCAGGGCTTTCATATAGCGCTTGAAAAGTTTAAAAGTTATATCACGTCGATTTTCATCACGACTACAAATAAAAAAGAGCTTAAAAAACGTTTGCAAAATCGTGGCACAGACAATGCTGAAACGATAGAAAACCGCCTAATGAACGCAGTCGGTGAGATGGAGCATATCTTAGAGTATGATTATTTTTTGATAAATGACGACATAGAAAAGAGCTATCGCGGGCTAAAATCTGTGGTGCACGCGATGAGGCTAAAGAGTGCAAATATAAATTTACGTCAAACCGTTGATAGCTGGATAGACTGCTAGAAAATTCAGAATTTTATGCTAAGATTTCGTAAAAATTTTAAATGAGGAGAAAAAATGGCTATCGGAGTCAATCAATTACTTATTATTCTTGTGATTATCGTATTGCTTTTCGGGGCTAAAAAGATACCTGAGCTCGCAAAAGGACTTGGCAAAGGCATCAAGAGCTTCAAAGCCGAGATGGAGGACGACAAGCCTATCGAGAAGGTCGAGAAAAAGGGCGATGACGTCGTCGATGCAAAAGTAGAAGAAACCACTAAAAACGCCTAGGCTTTTGAGTTGAAAGAGATCATAAAGTCTGAAATTTTTAAAATTTTAGGGCGTGACTTCGTCCTGGAAAAGCCAAAAGACAAAAGCCTGGCTCACTACGCCACTCCGCTTGCATTTAGCCTTGCTAAGGAGCTAAAAAAGTCGCCCGTAGCGATAGCAAACGAGCTTGCCTGTAAGTTTGAAAATAGCAAAATTTTTGAGGTAAGCGCCGTGAACGGCTATCTAAATTTCAAACTAAAGGGCGAATTTTTAGATGAAATTTCAAAAGACGCTCTGAAAAACGGCGATAAATTTGCAAGCGGCAAAGCAAGGCAAGATGGCAGTACTTTCATAGAGTATATCAGCGCAAACCCGACCGGCCCGCTTCATATCGGACACGTAAGGGGTGCGGTTTATGGCGATACTTTGGCCCGTATCGGCACGCATTTGGGCTATAAAATTTTTACAGAATACTACATAAACGACGCGGGCAATCAAATCGACCTGCTTGGCACGTCCATTTCTCTTGCCGCTCGCGACGTGCTTTTTCATGAAAACGTAGAGTATCCGCAGAAATACTACCGCGGCGAATACATCGTAGATATCGCTAACGAAGCGCTTAAAAAATTTGGAAAAGAGATATTTTACGACGAGGCTAGAAACCTCGAGTTGGCCGAATTTGGCAAAGATATAGTGCTTGATATCATCAAAAAAGATCTGGCTGGTGTGGGGATAAGCATCC
Organism: Campylobacter sp. FOBRC14; assembly: GCF_000287855.1. NCBI lineage: Bacteria > Pseudomonadati > Campylobacterota > Epsilonproteobacteria > Campylobacterales > Campylobacteraceae > Campylobacter > Campylobacter sp. FOBRC14. Next base: position 28,516 of record NZ_ALJJ01000017.1, read on the forward strand.
AAGGCTGGGCGAGTGAGAAGGCGCTTTACAAAGAGCTAGAGCCCACTATCGAAAAGCTAAAGCGCTCAAATCAAATGTATGAAAAAGAGGGTGCGACATATATCGCCTCGACTACGCTTGGCGACGATAACGATCGCGTCGTCGTGCGAAACGACGGCAGACCGACATACTTAGCCGGCGACATCATCTATCACAACGATAAATTCGGGCGAGATTACGATCACTACATAAATATCTGGGGCGCGGATCACCATGGATACATCGCACGCCTAAAAGCTGCGATAAATTTTTTAGGATATGACGAGAACCGTTTGGAGATCATCTTGATGCAAATGGTGAGCCTACTAAAAGACGACAAGCCCTATAAGATGAGTAAACGCGCGGGAAATGCCGTACTTATGAGCGACATAGTAGAGGAGATCGGCTCTGACGCGCTTAGATTCATCTTTATAAGCAAGGCCAACACGAGCAGCCTTGAGTTTGACATCGACGAGCTCAAAAAAGAGGACAGCTCAAACCCTATATTTTACATAAACTACGCCCATGCGCGCGTGAATCAAATTTTCATCAAAGCCGGTAAAAGCGTGTCTGATGTGCTTGATGCGAGCCTTGAAAATTTAGACGATAACGCTAAAAATTTACTATTTGAGGCCCTTACTCTTCCTGAAATTTTAGAGGACGCCTTTACTTCAAGGCAGCTTCAAAAGGTAAGCGACTATCTAAAATCGCTAGCTGCCAGCTTTCATAAATTTTACAACGAAAACCGCGTCATAGGCAGTGCGAACGAAGATAGCTTACTAAAGCTTTTTGCCGTAGTCGCACTTAGCTTGCGAACTGCACTATCGCTCATTGGCATAACGGCAAAAGATCGTATGTGAATCTGGCTAAATTTTACTCTTGGGGAGCGCTCGCCGCACTCTCCTTGCTCTCTATTTTTTTATCTCAAGCTTTACTCGAAAATTTTCACCTAAGCCCGCTCATCATCGCTATTTTACTCGGTACGTTTTTTGGAAACGCTTTTTCAAGCGCCGTCAAAAAGCTGAAAGATAACGGTGTTTTAGCTGTCGCGACCAAGCAAATTTTAAGGCTTGGCATAGTTCTTTTTGGCTTTCGACTGACATTTGCTGATATCTCTAGTGTGGGTACGAGCGGAATTTTGTTTGCATTTTTCATCGTTTTTAGCACTTTTGGCGTGGGCTATTTGATCGGTAGACTCTTGGGACTTGATGCCAAAAGCTTTATGCTGATATCCTCGGGCTCTTGTGTGTGCGGCGCGGCTGCCGTGATGGCTAGTCAAAGCGTGCTAAAGGCAAGCCCACAGGCGGTCGCCGTAGCCATTTGCACGGTCGTGGTGTTTGGGACGATCGGTATGTTTTTGTATCCGCTGGCGATCCAGTTTCTTTCGCTTACTCCCGTTCAGGCTGGGTTTTTGACGGGTGGATCGCTACACGAGGTGGCGCATGTCGTCGCTGCCGGTGCAGCGATAAACGAGGAGACTCAAAGCGTCGCCGTGGTGATCAAGATGCTGCGAGTCATGATGCTAGTGCCCTTTCTCATAATGCTTTGCATCTTAAATTTAAAATTTTCAGGCGATCTTAGCATGGCTAATGTAAAGGCCAATGTGCCCTATTTTGCGATATGGTTTTTGGTCGCTATCGCCGTAGGTTCGTTGCCATTTTTCCCGCGTGAGGCGCTTGGAAGCATAAATTTCATAGATACGTTCCTGCTTTCGCTTGCTATGTGTGCGCTTGGCATGGGGATAAACAAAAACGTCTTGAAAGATAGCGGCAAAAAGCTGTTTTTGCTGGCGATCGTCATGTTTATTTGGCTTTTTGCAGCGTCTTTAGCGTTTGTTAAAATTTTCGTTTGAGGGGGCTATATGAGCTTAAAAGATATGATGGAAAAATTTATATCAAAACCATGTGAGGTGAACGAAAAAGCTCTTTTAAAAGAGCTTAAAAAGGCTGAATTCCTAACTCCGGTGATAATGGCCGCCCCTCTTGCAAAGCCTGATGGCGGCGTAGTTTATGAGGAAGAGGGCTCGAATATAAAATTTGTCTTGCTCGAGGACGAGAGCGATAAAAAGAGTTATTTTCCTGCATTTACTAGTCGCGAGGAGATGATGAAGTGGCGAAACGACAGCGAGCAGGAGGTCTTAAATTTACGTTTGAAAGACTACGCAGCCATGCTTGCCAGCTCACATGATAAATACGCCGGTGTCGTGATAGACGCATTTTCTCACTCTTTTATTTTGGATATAACAAAGCTCGAAGCGATCTTCGGTAAGGAAATTTAGCTCAAATCCATCGTTTGCCTCACACCTTTTGACGGCGCGGCATTAAATTTTAAATGATAAAATTAGCCAAAATAAAAAAGGACAAAAATGAAATGGCAAGACAGCAGACAAAGCAACAACGTCGAAGATAAGCGTCAAGACAACACTACTAGCATGGGAAGTATGGGCAACTTGGGCGCGCTCATACCTATTATTAGATTTTTGCTGGGTTCAAACATAGGGCGTGTGATCTTGGTCATGGGAGTGGTGGCGTATTTTATGGGTTACAATCCGCTTGCCTTGATCGAGGGTGGCTCGACGGCGAGCGCGCAAAAGTCGGTCGATAGCCCCGAAGAAAAGCAAAAAGTAGCCTTCGTCTCGGCCGTGCTGGCTCAGACTGAAGATGTCTGGTGTAAAATTTTTAGCGAGCAGGGCGCGAGATATAAAGAGCCAAATTTAGTCCTTTTTAGAAACGCAGTCTCGAGCAAATGCGGCTTTGCCAGCTCACAGACTGGGCCGTTTTACTGCCCGGTAGATCAAAAGGTCTATCTTGATCTTGGCTTTTTTGACGAGCTAGCGAACAGATACAAAGCCGCCGGCGACTTCGCACAAGCCTACGTCATCGCCCACGAAGTCGGACATCACGTGCAAAATCTCCTCGGCACGCTAGAAAATATCCAAACCCTAAAATCGCGCACGAAAAGCCAGGTTGAGCAAAACGCACTGCAAGTCAAAGTCGAGCTACAAGCCGACTGCTACGCGGGCGTGTGGGCGCACTACATGGGGCAGTATAAGGTGCTAGAAGATGGCGACATCGAGGAGGCGCTAAACGCTGCCAGCGCAATAGGTGACGATACGCTACAAAAGCATTATCAAGGGCGTGTCACGCCCGATTCATTCACGCACGGTTCGTCAAAACAGCGTATGAGTTGGTTTAAAAAGGGCTTTGAGGGCGGCAAACTTAGTTCGTGTGCGTTTGAAATTTAGCTAAATTTACGCTTGGGCTTTAAGCTTGCTCAAAAACTCTTCGATGTTGTATTTTGCGCGGTATTGCGGGCTTAGCAGATGTATCAGCATATCACCAAGATCAAGCACGATCCAATCAGGCGAGCTCTCAATGGCTAAAAATCGCTCGCCAAGCGGCTTTAGGCCTTCTTTCAGATCATCACTCAAAGAGTAGGCATGCCGCTCGCCCATCGTTGTTGCTATGATGACGAATTTCACGAAATAATCGCGGTCTGACATATCAAAGACTTGTATCTCCTCGGCCTTTTTCTCGTCCAAAATTTTGACTATATTTTCTATTCTTTCGTTCATCGAAATTTCTTGCATATTTTTCCCTTGGTAAAATTTTATGACCTCGTCTTTGATAGAGCTTGGCAGCTCGTCAAGCCCCTTTGAGTGCCTGATCTGCGAGGAGCTAATATTAACATTTACGTCCATTTTTTGCAAATTTTCAGGTATCAAGATATGATTTCGCTCGGCGATCACGAATTTCACCAGCGAGCACAAGCGCTTGAAGTCGTGCCATTTGTTCAAAGTCGCTAAATGATCGGCGCCGATGATCAGATAAAAGCTGTCTATGTCGTAAATTTCATATAGATGCTCGACCGTCTCGATAGTAGGAACCGGCCGAGTCAGGGCTATCTCGTAGTCTGAAATTTCGACCTTTTGCAAATGTTCCCAAATCTGTCTTATCCATTTTAGCCTAAGCTCGGGCGGGGCTGAAAACTCACTTTTAAACGGGCTGATGTATGTTGGCATGATGATGAGCTTGTCGATATCTAGGCTATCAAGAGCCATCTTTACGATACTGTCATGCCCCAAATGCGGCGGGTCGAAGCTGCCGCCAAAGAGTGCTAGGTTCATTCGCTTAAATTCGCCTTATTTATAGTTGTTTTAAATATGTTTTCTGTAAAATTAGTCGTATTATATCAAAAGGAGCTAAGATGTCAGTTAAAGTAGCTATCAACGGCTTTGGGCGTATCGGCAGGTGTGCGGCGCGCATCATTTTGGGGCGCGATGACGTGGAGCTTGTCGCTATAAACGATACCGCAAAGCGCGATATGACGAGGTATCTTTTGAAATATGACACGGTGCATGGCGAGTTTAAGCAAGACGTCAATGTGCTAAACGACGAATTTATCGAGGTGGGCGGCAAAAAGATCCGCGTTTTTTCTACGCGCGATTTAAACGAGCTTGACTACGCAGCTTACGGCGCGGACGTGGCGCTTGAATGCACGGGTAAATTCCTCACGACCGAGGGCTGCCAGCCATATCTCGCAAAGGGCGTGAAAAAGGTCGTCATGAGTGCGCCCGCAAAGGACGACACGCCTACTTATGTCATCGGCGTGAATTCAGACCTTTACAAGGGCGAAGCCATCGTCTCAAACGCAAGCTGCACGACAAACGGACTCGCACCGGTCGCCAAGGTGCTTGATGAAAATTTTGGCATCGTAAAGGGGCTTATGACCACGATCCACGCCTACACGCACGGACAAAGCCTCGTCGATGTCAAGGCAAAGGACTTCCGCCGCAGCCGCGCAGCCGCGCTAAATATCGCGCCGACCACGACAGGAGCGGCAAAAGCGATCGCAAAGGTGCTCCCGCAGCTTAGCGGCAAGATGCATGGTCAAAGCGTGCGCGTGCCGGTCGCTAACGTCTCGATGGTCGATCTCACCGCCGTTTTGGCGAAAAAAACGAGCGTAGATGAGGTAAATGACGCCTTTCGCGCGGCGGCAAAGGGCGCGATGAATGGCACCTTGCTAGTCGATGACGACGCACGCGTTAGCAGCGACTTTTGCACGAGCTCTTACAGCTCCATCGTCGCCAGCGACACGACGCAGGTCATTTGCGATGATATGGTCAAAATTTTTGCCTGGTACGACAACGAGTGGGGCTACTCCGAGCGCCTCGTAGATCTCGCGGTTTTAGCCGCAAGGGGCTAAAATGAGCGATATTTTATCTATCAGCGAGCTAAATTTAGCCAAAAAGCGCGTGTTTATCAGGTGCGATTTTAACGTGCCGATGGATGAGTTTTTAAACATCACCGACGACCGCCGTATCCGCTCGGCGATCCCTACGATCCGCTATTGCCTCGATAACGGGTGCAGTGTCGTTTTGGCAAGCCACCTTGGACGCCCAAAGAGCGGCTTTGAAGAGAAATTTTCGCTAAAAGGCGTGGCAAAACGCCTCTCGCGGTTGCTTGACAGGGACGTCATCTTTGCAAACGACGTCATCGGCTCTGACGCGCAAAATAAGGCGAGCGCGCTAAAAAGCGGCGAAATTTTGATGCTTGAAAATTTACGCTTTGAAAAGGGCGAGACCAAAAACGATGAAATTTTAGCCGGCGAGCTGGCTAAATTCGGCGAAATTTACATCAATGACGCATTTGGCGTCTGCCACCGCGCGCACGCATCGGTCGAGGCTATCACGAAATTTTACGACGACGAGCACAAGGCGGCGGGATTTTTACTGCAAAAGGAGATAAATTTCGCCCAAAATCTCATCAAAAAGCCGACTAGGCCTTTCGTCGCGGTCGTGGGTGGCAGCAAGGTCAGTGGAAAGCTGCAAGCCCTGCACAACCTGCTTCCGCGCGTGGATAAGCTTGTTATCGGCGGCGGCATGGCATTTACTTTTCTAAAATCTCTTGGCGAAAATATCGGAAATTCGCTGCTTGAAGAGGAGCTCATAGACGACGCAAGAGAAATTTTGAGAAAAGGCAAGGAGCTGGGGGTCAAAATTTACCTTCCCGTCGATGTCGTCGCAGCGCAGAACTTTTCTGCCGAGAGTGCGGTCAAATACGTCACGGTGCAAGAGATCCCAAGCGGCTGGATGGGGCTTGACATCGGGCCTGCGTCGGTGCGGCTGTTTAAAGAGGTGCTTGCCGACGCACAGACCGTGTGGTGGAACGGGCCGATGGGCGTTTTTGAGATGGATAAATTTAGCAAAGGTAGCATCAAGATGAGCCACGCTATCGTCGAGACGCACGCTACCACGGTCGTTGGCGGCGGAGATACAGCGGACGTGGTCGAGCGTGCGGGAGACGCGGACGAGATGACCTTTATCTCGACCGGCGGCGGGGCGAGCTTGGAGCTCATCGAGGGCAAGGAGCTGCCCGGTATAAAGCCGCTTAGAAAGGCTGGCGAGTGAAATTTCTAGCGAATTTAAAGTGCAACCATACCCGAGCGAGCTTTGCCGAGTATGCGAAAATTTTAGACGCAAATTTAAGCGCAAATGACGATGTGAGCGTGTTTGCGCCATTTACTGCATTTGATGCGAAGGAGCATAAATTTAAGCTTGGAGCGCAGAATTTTTATCCTTGCGTTAGCGGGGCATTTACCGGCGAGATCGGTAAGGCGCAGCTGGATGAATTTGGCATTTCAAGCGTGCTTATCGGGCACTCCGAAAGGCGCGAAATTTTGGGCGAGAGCGAGCGGCTTTTGCGCACTAAATTTGACTTTGCAGCTAAAAACGGCTGGCAGATCATCTACTGTGTGGGCGAAAATTTAAGCGTAAATGAAGTCGGTGGTACGAAAGAATTTTTACGCGCGCAGCTTGGAAACATCGATACCGGCTACGCAAATTTGATCGTCGCATATGAGCCTATTTGGGCTATCGGCGCGGGCAAAAGCGCAAGCGCGGAGCAAATCGCTGAAATTTTAGGATTTCTTTGCACTTTAACTCTAGCACCGCTACTTTACGGCGGCAGCGTAAATGCCGCAAATATCGCTGAGATCGCGCGTATAAGGGAGTGTGGCGGAGTGCTGGTGGGGACTGCGAGCTGGGATGCAACAAATTTTTTAAATCTCATCGCGTCGTCTCGTGAGCGTCTTTAAATGATTTCGTAAATTTCACTCTGCGATGAACTATGCGTTCTATCTTGGGGTGAAATTTACTTCAAAACATTTAAACCCAGCTTGCGATACTTGCGCTTGTTATTAACTAGTTGGTGCGTCGTCTTTTGTGCGCTTTTTGCGGAGCTAGAAATTTTCGCCCTGTGATAGGCTATGCGCCTTATCTTGGGACGAAATTTTCGTCGCAATCCCAAAAATTATCACAAAATACTTGCGCTTGTCCTTAATTGCTCAAATTTGAGTGTTAAATTTAAAATTTAAAACGACAAATCGCGAAGGATTTTTGCGTTTAGGCAAGGCGCACCGAGCACGCGAATGGGAGCAAGGCGCAAAGTCGCCCACTGCTGGGCGATGAGCCACAGCGAGTAGGCGGAACATATCGCGTAAGCGCGCGCAGGAGCAACGAAGCATAAACCAAAAAAGCCAAGCAAAATAGAAAAGGATTTTTCGCTTAATCAAGGCGAATTTAAATTTAACGATGAGTAAGTAAAAAAAGTCAAACAACTTTAAAGGAGAACAAAATGATAATGAAAGGCAAAAAAGGTCTAATAGTCGGCGTCGCAAACGCCAAATCTATCGCTTACGGTATCGCCGAGGCGTGTCACAAAGCCGGTGCGCAGATGGCTTTTACATACCTAAATGACGCGCTCAAAAAGCGTGTAGAGCCGATAGCTGCGGAGTTTGGGAGTAAATTTGTATATGAGCTTGATGTAAATAACCCCGCTCACTTGGACGGTCTAGCCGATAGGCTAAAAGCTGATCTTGGCGAGATAGACTTCCTCGTGCATGCCGTCGCCTACGCGCCAAAAGAGGCGTTAGAGGGCGCGTTCATCGACACGAGCAAGGAGGCATTTGATATCGCGATGGGCACGTCCGTTTATTCGCTGCTTAGCCTCACGCGCGCGGTCGCTCCTGTGCTAAAAGAGGGCGGCTCCGTGCTCACTCTCACATACCTTGGCGGGCCAAAATTCGTCCCACACTACAACGTCATGGGCGTGGCAAAGGCTGCGCTTGAAAGCTCGGTACGCTACCTAGCTCACGATCTTGGCGCGAAAAATATCCGCGTAAATGCCATCTCGGCAGGCCCGATAAAGACGCTCGCGGCTAGCGGGATAGGCGATTTTAGGATGATCCTGCGCTACAACGAAGTGAACGCCCCGCTAAAACGCAACGTTACGACCGAGGATGTGGGCAAAAGCGCGATGTATCTGCTTAGCGACCTTGCTAGCGGCGTGACCGGCGAGATACACTACGTTGATTGCGGTTACAGCATAATGGGCATGGGCGACGTGGCGACGGACGCTGATGGTAACACGATCCTAGCGTGGGACGCCGGAAAATAAAATCATTATGGTAGTTGCATTTTTGCGCTACCATATCTACCGGATAAATTCTATCCGAATACTTACCTTTTGATTTCAATAAAATTTTTGATAAATTTTGATAAATTCTAAAAAATGGCTCTATTTTAGTGTAGCTTGAATTAGCATTTAGCAAATTTTATTCGCCTCAAAAGCGACCTGGCTTGGGGCTAGATAGCGTTTGATTTGTGATAGGGTCAAGATAAATTTAAAGGAGATTAAATGCAAAATTCCGCTTTACTTTTCACGCCGCTGAATATCGGCGATGTCCGCGTCAAAAATCGTATCGTGATGCCGCCGATGTGCATGTATAAGGTCAAAAACGATAGCGGTCTGCCGCGCTGCTTTCATAAGTTGCATTACGGTGCTCGCGCACTAGGCGGCGTAGGGCTCATCATCGTCGAGGCCACGGCGGTCGAGCCTCGAGGGCGTATCACGCACAAAGACCTGGGGCTTTGGAGCGACGAGCAGACGGCGGCGCACAAGGAGCTAGTAAAAGAGTGCGCCAAATACGGCGCCGTGATGGCTATCCAGCTAGCTCACGCAGGGCGAAAAAGTGAGTGTGATAGCGAACCTATCGCGCCAAGTGCGGTGAAATTTAACAGCGCCTATAAGACGCCAAAGCAAATGAGCGCGCAGGACATCGAGGAGGTGAAAGAGGCGTTCGTGAGTGCGGCGGTGCGCGCGCAGGAGGCTGGATACGAGATCATCGAGCTGCACGCGGCGCACGGGTATTTGCTGAATGAATTTCTCTCACCCGGCATAAACAAGCGAGAGGACGGATACGGCGGTAGCTTTGAAAATCGAACGAGGCTTTTAAGGGAAATTTTACTCGCCGTGAAGCAGGCAACCAGCGTGCCGGTGGGCGTTCGCATCAGTGCGGACAGCTGGGTCGCGGGAGACTGGGACGTGGCGGACAGCGTGCGGCTGGCTAAGCAGCTAGAGGAGCTCGGGGCCGCATTTATCCATGTTTCGGCGGGCGGGCTTTTTGAGAGTGTGGATAACGCGCCTAAATTTGCGCCGCTTTATCAGGCTGGCTACGCAAAGGCGGTCAAAGAGGCGGTAAATATCCCTGTCATCGCCGTGGGACTAATAACAAGAGCGAGCGAGGGCGAGGCACTGCTACTAGGCGGCGCGTGCGATCTGGTCGCATACGGCAAGGAGCTACTGAGAAATCCCAATTTCGCCCTTAGTGCGATGTCGATTTTTAAGGAAAAAGAGCTGATAGAGGATGCGTATTTGCGCGCTTTTTAGTTTAATATAGTATGATTTAACGTAAATTTACTTTGGGGGAAGCGATGAGTCAAAATCATTTCGATGTGGTGATAGTAGGTGCCGGCATAAGTGGAACGGCACTATTTTACGAGCTTGCAGCGTTTTCAGATATTTCGCGCGTGGCGTTGTTGGAAAAATATGACAGCGTAGCCGGGCTAAATTCTAACGGCAGGTGTAACTCGCAGACGATTCATTGCGGCGACATCGAGACCAATTATACGCCGCAAAAAGCCAAGAAGGTCGCCAAGATCGCAAAGATGCCGGTTAGATACGCCCTAAAACACGGTTATGATGAAAAATTCATGTTTTCTCATCAAAAAATGGTGCTAGGCGTCGGAGATGAGGAGGTTGCGAGGCTTGTTGCAAGATACGAGACATTTAAGGAAATTTACCCGTATCTTGAGCTTTATACGATGGAGGATTTAAAAAGTATCGAGCCAAACGTAGTTTTTGATGAAAATGGTGGCGAGAGGCCGGAAAATATCATAGCTATGGGCGCTAGAAACGGACAATACACGACTATGGACTTTGGCGCGATAGCTGACTCTCTTGTGAAAAATGCCCTAAATTTAGCCCCGGAGTATGAGCTCGCGCTAAACTGCGAGGTGCTTGATATAAAAAAGGCGGGCGACGTCTTTTATCTAAAAACGAGCGATGCACGTGATATCAGTGCTGATTACGTAGTGGTCGATGCCGGAGCGCACTCGTTATATTTTGCGCATAAAATGGGCTACGGGCTAAATTTCAGCACTCTTCCCGTGGCAGGCAGCTTTTACTTTGCAAAAAAGCGCTTTTTAAACGGCAAGGTCTATATGATGCAAAATGACAAACTCCCCTTTGCCGCGCTACACGGCGATCCTGATATACTAGCAGACGGCAACACTCGCTTTGGCCCTACGGCGCTGGTGATACCAAAGCTGGAGAGATATCGCGGAAATTCCAGCGTCCTTGACTTTTTAGCCTGTTTGAAATTTGATAAAAATGTCTTTGAGGTATTTAAAAATTTGCTCAAAGACGATGATATCCGCTCGTATATCCTGAGGAATTTCTTATTTGAAGTGCCGTTTATAAATAAAATAGAATTTGCAAAAGATGCCCGTAAGATCGTGCCTAGCTTGAGAGATGACGACCTTGTTTATGCTAAAAATTTTGGCGGTGTGAGACCTCAGGTGATAGATAGGGCAAACAAAAAGCTAGAGCTTGGCGAGGGACGCATAGATACAAATGAGGGTGTAGTATTTAATATGACGCCAAGTCCAGGGGCGACTAGCTGTTTTGAGACGGCGCGGGCGGATCTTGAGAAAATTTGCGAATTCTTAGGCAAGAATTTTGATAAAGACAAATTTAACGATGAATTTTTTGATTAGATTTTAAGGTGCCTTTGACACCTTAAAATCATCTAAGCTTAAACGATATAGGGATACTTACGTAGTAGCTGTTGTTTAGAGTCGGGAAGTCTTGGCTCGCGCGCTCTACGTTTTCGATCGCTCCGTCATCAAGGCTCGAGTAGCCTGAGCTTTTTATGACTTTTATATCTTCTACGGAGCCGTTTTGTTTTAGTAAAAATCTAACTTCTACGACCCCTTGATGACGCATCTTTTGAGCGTTTTTAGGGTATTTTTGATGCTTTTTGATGGCATTTACTATCTTGGCGAAATTCTCATCTCCTGCAGAATTTGCCAAATTCAGCTCGCCTATCTTAGAGACCGGAGCCGCTGCCCTATCTGCGCCGTTTGGTGGTAGGTTGTGCATAGATGAAGAAGCACTTGATGTCTGCGCTGTAGTCGCAGGTTGAGCTGGCTGAGGCGCTTGAATCGGTGGAGTAGGCTGTGGCTGAGCTACTTCTTCTTGTTTCTTAGGCTCGGGCTTTGGCCTTGGTTTAGGTTTTGGCTCGGGTTTTGGCTCTTTTTTGGGTTCTGGTTTTGGTTTAGGCTCAGGCTTTGGCTCCGGAGGGATAGGCTTAGGCTCGGGCGGTTTTACTTCCGGTGGTGGCGGAGGAGGTGGGGCCGGTGGAGTAGGCTCTGGTATCATGAGCGTTTCGGCGATTTCTGGTGCCGTCGAGACCTCGGCTTTAGCCTGAGGCATATCAAATGACTCAAGCGCCATTTTTATGGATTTGTTCTCCGCAGGCTTTATCTCCTCAAACGGATGGTGCAAAATAAATATCAAAGCGGCCGCATGCAGTAAAATAGATACAAACAGCCCGCTGTAATTTGAAACTTTATTCAGTGAGTGTTGAGATAGCAAAGTTTTCGTGGCCTTTTTCTTTTAAAATATCAACGACTTTGACAAAGCTGTCAAATTTAGAATTTTTATCGCTTCTAAGCTCGACAAGAGTTTTTTGATCTATATCGTTTAGTTTTTGCTTGAGCTCGTCTTCGTTCATCTCTACGTCATCTATGAAAAATCTATTGTCTTTATCGATGGCTACGCTGACCTTCTTTTCTTCTTTATCTTGCTGGGCGCTTTCTGAGCTTGGCAAGTCAATGGGAATGTTCCCTTGTGCGATAAATGTCGAAATGCTAAGCACGATGGCTAGCAAAACGAGCATGACATCGATAAAAGGAACGATATTTAGCCCGTCTTTTCTATTTAGTCGCATCATATACCTTGTAGCGGTTTATCAAAACATCGACTTTACGCATGAAAGCGTTATAAAGCATAAGCGTAGGGATGGCGACTAAAAGACCAAATGCCGTCGCTTTGAGCGCAAGAGAAAGGCCTATCATGATGCTTTTTGGATCTAAGCCGCCGGACATACCCATGTCGTAAAACGTTATCATAACGCCTGCAACAGTGCCCAAAAGCCCTATATACGGGGCGTTGGAGTATATTATGTAAAGCGTCGTCAAATTTTTAGTCAGCGCCTCTTCAAGCACTTCTATGCTTGAAAATTTCCTGATATCCACGCGTGAATAGTATATGATACGCTCTATGCTATACCAAACGACGAAAAAACTCATTATGCCTAGAATACCGATGATGATGTAATCTATATGACCTTTTAAAAGTTCCATGATCCCTCTTGAATAAAAAAATTGTGCAATTATAGCCATTTTGATAACTAATGTCAAATTATTATCAAAATAGACTAGAATTTGAAATTTAGGGACTTGAATTCTTAAAATGTAATTTTGTAATTTAAGATTTATTTAAAGATTGTTTAGATATTATCCCGATTTAGATATGATAATCGTATTCAATAAAATAACATAGGGAGTAAAAATGAAATTAGATAGTCATGCTATTAAAATTTCTTTAGTTGCCGCAGTGCTAATGGGGGGGGGTAGCGCGAATTTATCGGCTGCACAAAACGTTTCACTAGATACCATCGAGGTGACCAGTAGTAGTGGCGGATATGCAAATGTCGATGAGGCAAAGGTCACGACTAGAAATGCGACTTTGATTAAAGACGTTTTTAGAGATATACCAGGCGTTTATGTGAGTGGTACGAGTGGATTTCACCAGAAAATTTATATGCGTGGTGTAAGTGATAGAGGTTTAAATATCTCGATAGACGGTGCTAAACAGACTGGATATAACTTCCACCACAACTCAGACTTGTTGATCGATCCAGACCTGATAAAGGCTGTTGATATAGAAGTCGGTGCTAGATCGGTCGTAAATGGCTCAGGTGCGCTTGGTGGCTCGGTAGCGTTTAAAACTGTCGATGCTAGCGATCTACTTGAAGATGGACAAGACATCGGTGCTAAGCTAAAAATGGGCTACACTTCAAATAACAAAGGCTACTCTCAAAGCGCGATGGTCTATGGTAGAGCCTTGGATAGCCTAGACTTACTCGCTGCATTTAAACACTACGGATATAACTTTGGTAAAAGTGGAAATAATCATAGAGTAGGTGGCGATGGCAATGATATAAACTATTTATTTAAAGCCAGCTACAGCTTCCTTGATGCACACAAGATCAGCCTTTCGACCGAGCACATGCAGTAATAAAGGGCTTTATCCTTTCCGTGCAAATTTTGGTATCGACTACTCAAGTGGTAACGTGATCGCCGATAGAAAATATGAGCGCGATACGCACACTATCAAATATACTTACAATCCAAGTGATCTACTTGAACTTGACGTGACAGGATACTATACAGATCATACCTTGCATTCAAAAATTGGTAGTGCCGACAAAATCGGTGTAGAAACTGTCGGGTCAAAAATAGGAGCAAAAACTAAATTTAATACTGGAGACTTTGCTCATACTTTAAGATATGGCTTTGACTTTTATCGCTCAGAAAGCTATGCAAAACCAACCAATTTAACTCCTGAAAAATTAAATAACTATGCGCTTTATTTAGAAGATGCTATCAAATTTGGCGATCTAACGGTAACGCCTGGTGTAAGATATGAGAGACACGAGCTAAAAACATACAATGGCACAGCTGGAAATTTAAAAACTTACAAATATAAATTTGATGCAGTAAGTCCAGCTATCGCGCTTGATTATGAGATAGGCAAAGGGTTTGGGGCATTTGCTAGCTATGCGAGGGTATTTAAAGGACCTGACCTAATGGAAGGTATGCTAGCTAGCGGAACCTATATCACAGGTAGAGGAACTCAATATACAGACTGGGTCGGCAATGACAATCTTAAAAAGACGACTGGCAACGCCTATGAGATCGGCGGACGATACAAGGGTGAATTTGCAGAAAGATCGTCAATTAGCCTTATTGCTAAATATTTTAGAACCGAGTATAAAAATCTAATAATGGACACTAACGCTGCGCGCGGAGCGATAAATTCTACCGTAATTAGAAGAAACGCAGGAAATGTCGATATAGACGGCGTAGAGATATTTTCTAGGCTAAATTTAGATACATTAAGCCTAGCAGCTGGCTACACTCACCAAAAAGTAAAATATAAAGATAGAGTAGCTAGCAATGCAGCAGGAACGTCATTTTATAGCTCTACTTACTTAGGCTACCGTGATCTGGGTGATAAATATACATTCAATGCCGAATACACTATCCCGCAGGCTGATTTGTTACTCGGATATAATCTGATCTATTTTGCTAAGAAAAATGCAATGTCAGCTAGCAGCAATAGTATCGTCAAGCTACCAAGCTATGCAGTGAGCGATGTGTATGTGACTTATATGCCAGATAGCGGTAGATTTAAGGGATTGGAGATAAACGCAGGTCTTTACAATGTGTTTAATAAAGCTTACGCTTCTCAAACTCAACAATCAGAAGACTTTGCAACAGGCAATGCAGAGTGGGAGCCGGGTAGAAATTTCAAAGTCAGCGTATCTTATAAATTCTAAAACTAAACCCCAAGGGCCTGAGGGTATGAGCTCTTGGGGGTTGATGTATGATTTTTTATAATCATTTAAAAGCTTATGTTTTATAATACACCTAAATTTAAAGGATTTATGGTGTTAAAATATCCTGTATATGTTATATCTTTGCAAAAAGACGAGTGGCGCAGAGATAGGCTGAGAGAAAATTTTAAAAGCTATGACGAATTTGAAATGATCGATGCTTTTGATGCTAAAAATTTAAGCGCTACTAAATATTATGAAATTTTGTTAGACTCGTTACTTAAATCCATAAACATGCCGGCAGTAGAAACCATATTATTATCTCCTACTGAGGTGGCATGTGCGATCTCGCATACCTGTGCTTATGAGCGGTTTTTAGACAGTGGGGCGAAATTTGGTCTGATTTTTGAAGATGACATTGTCGGGAACGATGATGATATCAAAAGAGCTTTTGAGCTTTGCGAAAAGATAAGTGAGGATAGTATCTTTGTGTGTGGCGCTCAAGACGGACTAAGTAGCCGTTTTCGTGCTTTTGGGAAAAGGCTAAATAACGATTTATTTTTGATTTCTCCATATTCTTATGCCAGTATTTATAGAGGCGCTGCATATATCGTAACAAGACAAAGCGCAAAAGCTCTACTGGACTTTCATAAAAGCGGGCTTTACGTGGTTGATAGGTGGGCGACGCTATTAAATAATGTGAATCTTAAAATGTATTTTAGCAATATCTTCACTCACCCGGTAGATATACAAAATTCAAATCTTCAAGCCCAAAGAGATCGTAAAAACCTAGTAGATACGCTTTTTATACGAAAGAAAAGTAGCCTCAAAGACAAAATTTCAAGGTTTTACGATAAACATCTTAGCGGCAATCAAATGATCTTTAAATAAATTTAAGCCAAAATTTCTTCTATCGTTTTTATGACTAAATTTGGCGTCAAGCCTTTCATACACGCATGCGTACCTAGTGGACAGACACGCTTCATGCACGGCATACACTCTAAATTTAGGTGCAAGATCCGCGCGTTTTCGTTTTGCCACGGGCTGGTCTCGCTAAATTTCGTCGGCCCAAAAAGCGCGATGGTAGGCACATGAAACGCCGCCGCGATATGCATAGGACCGCTGTCGTTTGTGACGAATATCCCGCCGCTTCGCCCTACGCCGCCGATCTTTTCGCACAGCTCTTTTATACTGGTTTTGCCCGCTAGGTTGTCGCATTTTACGCCATTTGCGGCTAAAATTTGCTCGATCTTGCTACAAATTTCAAGCTCGCCGCTACCGCCAAAGATGACAATGCTAAATCTATCCTTAAATTTTAATGCAACCTGCGCAAAATACTCGGGATACCAGCGTTTTGCGCTACCGTAGCTCGCACCAGGATTCAGCCCGAGCACGGGCGCGTCAAATTTGCACGGAGTAAAATTTAGGCTCAAATTTTGTGTAACGTGGCTTAAATTTAGCGAGCTTTGCACGAAATTTAGGTATTTTTGCACCTGATGGAGGCTAGCGGCGGTCTTTTGAAACTGAAATTTACGTTCCGCACGCAGGCAAAAAAGCAAAAATTTACTCGCAAGTCCGCTTCTAAAACTAAACGCCGCGTCAAATTTACTAAGTCTGCGCGCGTTTTTAAACAGCCACCAAACCCTAAATTTAGCCTTTTTGCTCTCATCGATGATCGCCGTTTCGCATTTTGGATGCGCCTTAAAAAGCTCACAGGCGGCAAACGAGCCAAAAAATGTGAGCTTTGCTTGTGTGAAATTTGCCGCGATATTTTCGACCGCCGCACTCGCCATCACTGCATCGCCCAGCCAAGTCGGAAGCTCGATGAAAACCCTCATTTTAGTGCATCTTCGATGACTTCAAGCGTGAGTCTGGCGTTTTTTTCGATAGTGAAATTTTGCGCGAGACGGGCGGCCTCGTCCTGAAATTTTAGCAAAAGCTCGTGGCCGTTTAAGATTTGTTCGATCAGCGTTAAAACACTCTCGTCGTTCGCGTCTTTCATCACGAATTTTTCGTCCAAAATCTCGCTCGCTCCGTTTTGAGCGGTCGTAAAAACGACGTTTTTGTAACTAAGCGCCTCTAAAACGACGTTTGAAAACGGCTCGTAGCGTGTCGGAAAGATAAAGATGTCGCTCGCCTCGTAAAATTTAGCCGTACTTCGTTGCTCACCCGTAAATAGCGCACTCACGCCCAATTTTTTAGCTAAATTTTTATACGAATTTAGCTTTTTGTCCTTGCCGACGATTATCAAATTTACGCTCGTTTTGAGTTTAGAAACAAGCGTCAAAAGCTCGCTGACGCCTTTTCGCTTAAAGCCGCTTCCGACAAACAAAACGATCGGTAAATGATAGTCTAGCCCGAACTCCTCGCAAAGTGCCATTTTCGCGCTGCCTTTTTCGACTTTTTGCGGTAAATTTATGCCGTTATATATCGTGACGATTTTTTCTGGCAAGACGCCGTAAGCAGCGACGATCTGCGCTTTGATAAAATTTGAGTTTGCAATGATTTTACGGGCGTTTGCGAAGCATCGCTTCTCCAAAAACGGATAGACGAAATTTAGCGGATTTGCCCACCAAAAGAGCTTAGTTTTCATATAAATTTTATGCACCCCGTCGCCTGCGCGGTAGATGTCTGCGCTCGTGATGCGCTCTAAGCTAAAATAAAGCTCGTCCGCCGCCTTTTGCCGCTTTGCCTGCGCGTTAAATTTTAGGGCTTTTAGCCACGAGCTTAGCCTTTTGCTGCCCGTAAATGCGCACACTTCGCACTCTATGCCGTCGTTTTTCAGGGCTTTTATGAGACGCGACAGATAGCGCTGCGCCCCGCCCACGGCGTTTGGATTAAGCCGTAAAAATACGATTTTTTTCATATTTACCTTTTTAAGTCTTAGGTCAGTATAATATTAATTTTATCTTTACAAAGCAATAAAAAATTTAAAGGCTTAAAAATATGAATTTTAGTTTATGCAAACACCAAAAGGTCATCCTATGTATGATAAAAAAGTAAGCTTTGTCGTTCCTGCGTATAATGCTTCAAAATATATAAAAATTTGTGTAGATAGCTTGCTAAATCAAAGCCTAGAAGATATAGAAGTCATCGTGGTGGATGATGGTAGTACCGATGATACGCTTAAAATTTTAAATAATTTTAATGATGATAGACTAAGAGTCATCTCAAAACAAAACGAAGGAGCGAGCTCGGCTAGAAATATTGGCATAGGTTTAGCTAGGGGTGAATTTATCATAAATATAGATAGTGATGATTTTGTAGAGTGCGACTATGCAAAAGATGCTTATGAAATGGCTGTTAAATTTGATGCTGACGTTGTAGTGACAGATATGATTAGAGATTATAAAACCCATCAAAAATATATAACGGACTTTAAAATAGATGATGGAATAATCGATAAAAATGAGTATTTTAAGAGACTTATCGTCTCAAAAGGAGTTTGTCACAACGCTGTAAATAAACTGGTTCGATCATCTCTTTTAAAGGCAATTCCTTTTCCAAACGGTATATTTTTAGGCGATGATCTTGATACGACGCTAAAATTTGTCTATAAAGCCCGAAAAATAGCTAAGCTAAATAAGGCATACTATCATTACCGTATGGGAGAAAATAACACAAGTGCCTTTGAAAGCTTAAAAGGCATAAAAGATCATAAATTTGTCTATGATGATTTGATAAAATTTTGTAATGATAACGGTGTAAATGACGATAAAATCATCTCCATGTTGGAGTTTAGAAAGATAAAGGGTGTTTATCTGTCGCTTATTTTTTGCAAGGCAGATTTAAGCAATAAAAATTATATAATAGGGCTCAAAATTTTAAAAGATGATATAGGTAAAATTTTGAGAAGCAGTGGGTTTAAAAAGCTAAGGATGAAGTATAAATTTTTGCTTTACCTGGTTAGCAAGATAAAAAATGATCAAAAAATTTGTAAAATCTTCAATACTTTTAATAAAATAAATAATATTTTTTCTGGTAGAAAAATAAGTGAATTTAAGGCCTAGAATATGAATAAAAGTATAAAATTTCTAAAAAAAGAGACTTTTTTTGATAACTGTGTTTTAGTTTTTGTTTGTATTTATCTAATAAGTGAATTTCGTGGCCATCTAACGGCAATAAAAAGTATATCTTTTATAGGAGCATATCTATTTTTTATTTTGGACTATTTAATAAATAAGGAAAATATCTTTTTAAATTTTAGAAGGAATTTTAAAAAATATAAGCTTATAATAATAATTGCTCTCGTTTTTTGCATTATTATGCTTATAATTTCGCTTTTTCCTTATTCTAATAATGTAAAAGTATCATCCTTTACGCTTACCTTGCGTTACATAAAGCGTCCATTATTTTTTATGCTTCTTATGTTGTTTTGGTTTGACGGAGCTAAAATTAAGTCTTATATTATTTTTTATAGCGTTATTTTTTCATTTTTATGGCTTAGTTTAGATT
Organism: Campylobacter sp. FOBRC14; assembly: GCF_000287855.1. Lineage (NCBI taxonomy): Bacteria > Pseudomonadati > Campylobacterota > Epsilonproteobacteria > Campylobacterales > Campylobacteraceae > Campylobacter > Campylobacter sp. FOBRC14. Next base: position 48,013 of record NZ_ALJJ01000017.1, read on the forward strand.
ATTCCATAAACTTATGGAACCCACAAAATTTTACTACCATGCTTGATATAAATAATGGAGACGATAGGATGGTAAGTAGAGAATATGCAGGAGAATTTGATTTATATTTTCCTTTTTTATTTCTGGGTGCAATAATTTGTGCTAATAAAATTTTAAAATCATTTTTTATTGTTTGTATATTTGTTACATTATTTATGATTTTACTAACTGGAGCTAGGGGTTCTTGGCTTGCTGTGGTTAGTATGTTTTTAGTTGTAGGAATTATTTTATTTAAATGTAACAAATCGTTTTTGACAGCTATAAAAAATAAAAAAACTATTTTTATTTGCATTATGATTTTTATTTGTATTTCTATTTTTGCGATTTTTAATTCCGACATGCTCAAAGGTAGATTTAAACAAGGGCTCGACGGTTCGGGTCGTATGCAGATACTTGAGCTTAGATTGCCCCTTATAATAAATTCTAATAGAGCATTTTGGGGGCTTGGATACGGTAAAGAGCAGTATATAAATTTTTTACATGATCATAGTCAAAAAATAGGAGAGCTTGGCGTAAACGGAGGTAAAGATGAGCTTGGTAGATATAGATATTTTCATGACGAGCCTCTTATTATAGGGCAATATTATCATAGTGGTGTTCTTGGAGCATTTATGCTGGCTATTTTGATATTATATATGTTTTTTAAAAGTATCAAAATGTATATTGGCACTTCAAATTTATTGTTTCTAGCGCTTTGTGGTAGCATAGTGTCATCATTTATCGTACGAGGATTCTTTGAGAATTATTTAACACCTCAAATTATCCTATTCGTATCTTTTTTTATAGCTTTTGATTTTCAAAATAGACAAAAAACGACTCAAAATGAGTAGATGGATTTATTTGAATTTTTTATTTCTAAATTTTGAATAAAGATTACCTATGATAGGCATACTATAAAACAAAAGCTTCTTTTTGATCCTAAATAGATAAGCTTTATCATTTTTTGCGTTGTTTGATATGTCTATTCGGTGTATTTTAAACATATCGTCGCCATCACAAAAACCACCGTCTATCACGCTAAAAGCAAAGGCATAGTTTGTATTTTTGATGACTTTCATCGCCGTATTGTTAAAATGTCCTTTTGGCCAACAAAATCCAAATTCTTGTTTATTAGGGAAAATTTCCTTTATCTTTTCATAGGAACGATCGAATTCATCTTTTAGTCTTATTTCATCGTCGCTTTTACAAGAGAAATGTGTTGCCGTATGGCTATCAAATTCAACTAAACCGCTTTTATAAAGCTCTCTTATCTCATCTAAATTTAGAAAATATTCTATATTTTCTTTATAATCAAGCTCGCTGTGAGGTTTTGGCTCAAGATTAAAATTTTTTCTTTTAAAATCATTTATTTTATCTGTTATCAAAAACACAACTGCAGGGGTTTGAAGCTCGGTTAATATAGGGTATGCGTATCTATAAAAGTCGAAATATCCATCATCAAATGTCAATAAAACGCTTTTTGGCTCTCTTTTTATACGTCCAAAAGCCATATCTTTAAATTTAGCGTATGAGATAAATTTATAGCCTTGATCTTTTACGCTTTGAAGAGCTTTTTTTACCAGCTCCGGATGTATCGTTATGCTGTCTTTTTGTGGTGAAACGTGATGAAGTGTTAATATCAAAATAGGTATATTCATAGGCTCTCCAAAAGAATTTTTATATTATTTTTTAAGCTTGTTATATCGTAATTTTCTTTTGCAAATTTTGAAGCATTTGATGAGTGTAAAATTCTTAAATTTTTATCATTAATATATAAATTCAAAGCATTTGCCAGAGCTTCATCATCTAAAAATGGCACACAAATTCCCCTCTCATTTGCCAAAAGTTCGTTCATTGGCGGTATATCAAATGCAACAATTGGTCTAGACAAAGCCATAGCTTCAAGTAAAGCGTTTGGCATGCCCTCAGTATGGGAAGGAAAAGCAAAAATATCAATGCCTTTTATTATGTTTGCATTATCTTTTCTAAAGCCAGTAAAAATGAGTTTATTATGCAAATTTACATCAAATATTTGCAATATCTCATTTTTTGTATTTTCATTTATATTGCCACCAAAAACTGCTATTATATTATCATTATTGTTAATTATTTTTTTAATAGCGTTTGCAAATTCGAAAACCCCTTTTTTGCGATATAAATTTGAAAACATACCGATCGTTATGCTTTGTGAAGAGAGACCAAATTCATCTTTGAAGTCACTTGTTGTACTATTTAGTTTATTAAAATTTATTGATGTAGGCATAAAAAAAATATTTTCTACTCCAATATTTTGTAAATTTTCCTGCACATCTTTGCTTACGGCAATTATTTTATCAAACATCTTTTTGTGCATAAATTTCGACACAATGCCTTTTATAGGAAACATGTTGTGTCTTTCCCTTAGAAATTTAACTCCTCTTTTGCGCCATAAAAGCCCGGCTATCGCACCGACCCAGCTATCTGTTGATGCATGAGTTATTACGACATTTATACTATTTTCTTTTATTGTTTTGCAAAGCGCGGGGATCGATTTGTGAAAATTTTTCTTATTCATCTCACATTCTATCGTGTTAAAATTTTCACTTTTTGCGGCCTTTAAAATTTCGGAATTCGGATTGCAAAAAAGATAGACCTCATGCCCAAGCTCGCGCATAAATCCCATCTCGTTCATTACCTTGTTTTGCTCTCCACCCCAGTTGTAAAGCGTTTCTGTATGAAGTATGTTCATTGTATTTTTTCTCTTATTTTTTGTTTTATTTTATCTATCTCGTCTTTACTAAATTCTATCAAGCACCTACTTATGCGAGTATCGTTACAGCCGGCTTTCTCACATGAAACACACTCCCAGTCTTTTTGAAAAACCGTATGCCTACCCATGTTTTGATTTCCACTTTTTCTAGTATAGCCGCTTTCGTTTAGCGCATTATCCCATGCTCCCCACTCTTGCGCGTTACTAGGTCCAAACAGCGCTACTACAGGCACGTCGTTTGCCGCGGCTATGTGCATGATCGCCGTATCCACTCCGACAAACATTAGTGATCGTTTTGATAACGCTACGGTTTGCTTTAGGCTGAGTCTGCCGGCAAGATTTAGTGGTTTGCTTTTACAAAGCGCCAAAACTGCGCTGACTTTTCTCATTTCTTCTTCGTTTTTGTCCGCGGTTATGACGGCTTTTACCCCAAGCTTGTCTTCGCAAAAGTCTATAAGTTCCGCCATGACTTCGTCGCTCGTGCATTTAAACATCCAGCGACTAGTCATATGAAAATGGACGAATTTCTCGGGTAAATTTACACCGTCCAGGCATTTTTCATCAAAATAAACGCTGACTTTTTTACTCGCAGGCTTAAGGCCTAAGGCTCTGAGCGTGTCTAAATTTAGCTCGACTGTATGTCTAGTGCCCCCTATTTTAGGCACTTTATGCGTTATAAATTTACTGACAGCCTTGTTTTTGCTGTCAAAGCCTACGATCGTTTTTATTTTGGCGTATTTTGCGATGATGATGCCACGATCGCCGGTCGTCGTTTGTATCGCGATATCATATTTTTCATTTTTGATCATTCGGATAAATTTAAATTCCGTCATTATCCGCCACCAAAGCCCACCACTACGAGCTAAAGCGCGGTCGTAGATGTGGATCTTTCGCACGTTTGGGTTGCCCTCTATCATCGCCTCGGTGCCTTTATTTAGTGCAAAATCGATGATCGCGTCAGGAAAATAGTGTCTTAAATTTTCTAAAAGTGGTGTCGTCAGCAGCACATCGCCGATATTTCTAAATTTCATGACTAAAATTTTCATTTTATGTATTTCCAGAACGTATACTGTGCGTAAAGCCTTGCTATCACGTAGCCGCGCCACCCTTCGCGCCACCCGCCTTTTAAAAAAAACAGCTTGAAAAACGTCCACGCGGGATTTAAAACGGCTTTAAATTTATTTCGCCTAGCGCCAAGACTAGAATATCGATTTTGCTTATCAATAAACTGCTCGATACTCTCGTATGCGTGGTGTAAAAATGGATTTTTTAGCTCGCTAGTTTCGCCGTTTACTACGACCTTTTCGTGGATCTCGCGTCCATCGAATTTTGCGTATGTCCTATCAAAAAGTCGCACGCTAAAATCAGGGTAAAGCCCCATGTTTCGCACCTCTTTGCCAAAAAATAAATTTAGCCTAGGGACGCGGTAAGCCATAAATTTCGGCTCTTTTAAAATTTCATTTATCTCATCGCGAAGTGGCGGGAGTATGATCTCGTCGCTATCTAGCACAAAGACCCAGTCATTACCGGCTAAATTTACGCCAAATTGCTTTTGCTTGCCAAAGCCAAGCCATGCTTGGTAGTGAAATTTCACATTTTTAAATTCGCTGCAAATCTTAACCGTATCGTCGCTAGAGCCACTGTCTATGACGATGACCTCGTTTGCGAACTCTACGCTTTTTAGCACCTCGCGCAAGTATCTTTGGCTGTTGAACGTTAGTATCACGACGCTTAGCATTTATACGCGTCCTCGTAAAAGTGCTTAAAGCGCCTATGAAACCAAAAATACTCGTCTGCTTTGGCGCGTATCATAGCCTCGCACGCGCTTGCTTGCGCCTGAGTGGCTTCTAAGATAGCATTTTGTTTATCCAGTTTGTTTATATCAAGCGGCGGGAAAAAGCAAATTTCGCTCGTTTCGTCGTCTATTTGGCGGATAAAGGCTGAGACGATGAGCGCGTTCGTCTTTTGTGCGAATATACTGGCAGCCGGCGTGTGAAGCACGCGTTTGCCAAAAAATTTCACCTCTATGCCGTCGCTTTTTGATGTGTTTTGATCGACTAGGATGCCGACTAAGCGGCGTGATTTCAGGGCTTTTATCATCTGCTTTGCAGCCCCGCTTTTATCGATGAGCTCGATGTCAAACTGCGTTCTGTTCGCGCTTAAAATTTTATCTATGCTCTTGCTATCAAGCTTTCGCCCCAGGATGCTCACGGCCCCAAAGCGTGCTGCCATCGCTAGACTAAAAAGCTCCCACTGCCCGTAATGCGCGGTCGTTACGATGATCGGGCGATCCTCTTTTAGGGCTTGCAGCAGATACTCCTCATCTTTAAATTTCACTCGCTCGAGCACCTTTTGCTTTGTCGTGTGTTGGTTTAGGATGAAATTCACACCCAAAAATTTAGCGAAATTTTGATACGTTTTTTTGGCTATCTCGAGCTTTTGCTCGTGTGTTTTGCTCTCGCCAAAGGCTAGGTTTAAATTTGTCATCACTATGTTAAAGCGCTTTTTGCCAAGCCTCATGTAAATGGCGGCTAAAGCGTTTACGATAGCGGTATAGACGCATTTTGGAGTCGCAGCTATCAAAAATTTCAGAGCGTAAAAGCCAAAAAGATAAATTTTATCCATTTAGTATCTTTCTGGCGAAATTTGCGACCGTCTCGGGAAAGATCTCGCGTATGCAAAAGTCGTTTTTATCGATACTCCTGGCGTCTATTTGCCTGCCCATATCGATCAGTAAATTTATCGGCGTCTCGTAGGCGTTCCTGTGGCTTGGACGGTTGCCAAAAAGTGTGAGAGATGGCGCATTTATCGCCCATGCGATGTGCGTGAGCCCGCTGTCGTTGCCTATGGTCAGATCGCAGCTTGCTATAAAGTCTATCATCTGCTTTATGCTCATCTTTTCAAGTAGCATGGCATGCGTGCCCTGAACTAGAATTTTAGCCTTTTCAAGCTCTGCGGCATTGCCGTGACAGACGTAGATCTCATACTCTTTTAGTAGATTTATCACGGCTTTAAATTTATCGTAGCACTTGCTCTCTTCACTAGCAAACGGTGCGATCAGGATGCGTTTTTTGCCTGCATTTTGCGGCTTTTTACCATGCACTTCAAAGCACGGCTCTTTATTTAAAATTTCATCTTTGCTAAATTTAAAATCCATCGCAAACACGGCTAGACCGAGGTTTCTAACGATGATATTTTCGTTGTAATCGATACTGAATTTATGTTTATAAAATTTACTGGCGATCTTTTCCTTGGCGCTTTCTTTGCTGAAGCCGTAGGTGTTTTTGCCCAATAAACGCGTGACTATCGCTGATTTTAAGAGGCCTTGCAGGTCGATCACCACGTCAAATTTATCAAGGTGTTTTAAAATTTTAAAGCTCTCTTTAAAGCTTTTTTTCAAAGGCACGACGACGAGCTCGTCGATCAGCGGGTGATCTTTTAAAATTTCAGCGAATCTCACGTCCACGATCCACGTTATATGCGCATCCGGGGCATGCTTTTTGATAAATTGTAAAACGATGACGGCATGGACGATATCGCCAAGCGCCGAGAGCTTTACGATAGCGATTTTAAGCGGTTTTTTACTTTGCATTATCAACTTTAAATTTTAAATTTGGTATGATTTTATAAAATTTTGCTTAAAAAAGGGCTAAAATGGCAAAGAGTTATATCTGCGTGTTTGACTGTGAGACGATACCTGATACAAATTTGATACGTAAAATTTACGGCCTTGAGGGCGATGATATGTCCGTTTCGCTCGAAGCCATGGCTGTGCAAAAGGACGCTAGCGGCAGCGAGTTTTTACCCGTGATGTTTCATAAAGTCGTGGCGATCTCTGCGGTGATGGCTGATGAATACGGCAAATTCCTGCGTGTCAGCACGCTAGAGGGTGCAAACGAGCAAGAGATCCTTGCTAAATTCATCAAATTTATAAACGAATACAATCCGCGTTTAGTCAGCTTTAACGGGCGGGGCTTTGATCTACCGATGATAATGGTGCGAGCCATGCGTTACAATCTAAGTGTGGAAGCCTATTTTGAGACCGAAAACAGAGAGCTGAATAAAAATAAGTGGGAAAACTACCGCAGCCGTTACAGCGGGCGTTTTCACCTTGATTTGCTCGATCATATCAGCGACTTTGGCTCTGTTAGAGGGCTAAAGCTCGATACTCTGTGCGCAAGCCTAAATTTGCCCGGCAAATACGACATCCACGGCGATCAGGTGCTGGAGCTTTACTACAACGACGAGCTTGAAAAGATCAACGAATACTGCGAAAGCGACGTGCTGAATACCTACTGGCTTTTCCTAAAATACGAGCTTTTACAAGGCAACATCACTCAGCAAGACTACGCAAGCTGCATAAATTCTATGAGCGAATTTTTAGCTAAAAACTGCGATCACAGGGGCTATACGAGCGTATTTTGCGAGGCGGTCGAGCTTGAGCTTGGTAGGCTTGAGGGCAAGGTGGATTATGAAATTTCAGGAGATTTCAAAGATCAAAACGACTATGAAAAGGACGAGACCTACGAGATTAGCGAGCGTATCACGCCTGAGGAGCTGCAAAATCACTTGGCAAAACAAGGGCTAGGCAGCTTACTGAAAAAGGCGAGCGATCTAAGCCCAAAGAGCAAGACCAAGCCGCTAAACGAGCCTAGCTTGCCAGAGATCGATCTTGATAACGAGTGATTTATAAAATTTAGATAAAATTGCGAGAAATTTATGAAGGAAAAACGATGAAAATTTTAGTGACGGGAACGGCCGGTTTTATCGGCTTTCATCTGGCAAATGCGCTGGCTGCGCGTGGCGATGAGGTCGTGGGGTTTGACAATATCAATGATTATTACGATGTAAATTTAAAATTCGCGCGGCTAAAAACGGCCGGCTTTGATACGGATGAGATCGCGGCGGGCAAGCAGATCCGCTCCAAAACGAAGCCAAATTTAAGCTTCGTAAAAGGCGATCTGCAAGAGGCGGGGCTGCTAAAAAGGCTATTTAGCGAGCATAAATTTGACGTCGTGGTAAATCTCGCCGCGCAAGCTGGCGTTCGCTACTCGCTAATCAATCCGCAAGCCTATATCGACGCTAACGTCACGGGCTTTTTAAATATTTTGGAGTGCTGCCGCCATAACGCGACACCAAATCTTGTCTATGCGAGCTCAAGCTCGGTGTATGGACTCAACGAAAATATGCCATTTTCCACGCATGAGGGCGTAAATCACCCGATCAGCCTCTACGCCGCGACCAAAAAGAGCAACGAGATGATGGCGCACACTTACAGCCATCTTTTTGGCGTGCCGACGACGGGGCTGCGATTTTTCACGGTCTATGGCCCGTGGGGTCGCCCAGATATGGCGCTGTTTTTGTTCGTTAAAGCCGCGCTTAGTGGCGGGACGATCGATGTTTTCAACTACGGCAAGATGAAGCGCGACTTCACCTATATCGACGACATCGTAAAGGGCGTGATGAAGTGCGTGGATAACCCGGCCCGCGCAAACGCCGCGTGGGACGCGAAAGCACCTGATCCGGCAAGCTCGTCCGCGCCATTTAAAATTTACAATATCGGCAACAATAGCCCCGTCGAGCTAATGGACTACATCAAGGCGATCGAGCTAAAAATCGGACGCGAGATAAATAAAAATTTCCTTCCGCTGCAAGCTGGCGACGTGCCTGCGACGTATGCGGACGTGAGCGATTTGATCGCTGATTTTGACTACAAGCCAAACACCAGCGTAAATGAGGGTGTAGCGCGCTTTATCGAGTGGTATAGTGAGTTTTACGGAGCTAAAATTTGAGGCTAATGCTCGCTAAAACAAGGGAAGCCCTGATGAGGTTACCTGGCGCAAAAATTAGGCGGTTTTGATGAGAATTTTACTCGCATTTTTGACGGTCTTAAATTTTGCCTTTGCATTGTCCGAACTGCCCTCTTGCGAACCGGATAAAGAGAGGGTAAGCACCTGCTACGACGAGGCTAGCGGGCGGATAAAGGAGCCCTTTAAATTTGAGCTTTTAAAGCTTAGCGAATTTAAAGGGCAAAACGTGAGCGGCTGGCTAGCTAGCGAGAAGCTTGACGGCGTGCGCGCCTACTGGGACGGGCAAAATTTACGCTCTCGCAAGGGCAAAATTTTAAGCGCACCGGCAGAATTTACTGCGCTCATGCCACCATTTGCGATCGACGGCGAGCTTTACACGAAGCGGGGCGAATTTGAAAATATCCAGTCCGTCGTGATGGATAAAACGCCTGACGCCCTGGCGTGGAGCGAGATAAAATTTCACATTTTTGACGTGCCTGACGCGCAGGGCGGACTGCTCGCGCGGCTAGAAAATTTGCAAAAATTTTTAGATAAAAACCCAAAGAGTAGCGAGAAAATCGTCATAATCAAGCAAACTGCGCTAAAAGATAACGCGCAGTTAGAAAAGATTTTAGATGAGATCATCGCAGCTGGCGGCGAAGGCGTCGTCCTGCGCGAGCCAAACGCTCCGTATGAGCGCGGTCGCAGTCAAAACGCGCTAAAATATAAAAAATTTAACGACGCCGAGTGCGTGGTGGTCGCGCATAAGGCAGGGCAGGGTAAATTTAGCGGGCTGCTTGGCTCGGTCGTTTGCGAAAATTTAAGCGATAAAAAACGCTTTAAAATAGGCTCGGGTTTTAGTGACGAGCAGCGTGCGAACCCGCCAAAGATCGGCTCAGTGATAACCTATAAATATCAAAATTTAACGGCAAAAGGGCTTCCGAGATTTCCCGTATTTTTGCATGTTAGGAAGGATTAGGATGAAAATTTTAATAACAGGCGGGGCTGGCTATATCGGCAGCCACGTATTAAAGGCGCTTTTAAAACAAGGCGGTCACGAGATCACCGTGATAGACAACCTCTCAAAAGGCTCAAGCCAGGCAATAAAAACACTCGAAAATATAGGCGAATTTGAGTTTGTAATGGCAAATTTAGAAGATGATCTAAGTGAAATTTTTGCACGGGGCAAATTTGACGCGATCATCCATTTTGCCGCATTCATCGAGGTTTTTGAGAGCACGCAAGAGCCGCTAAAATACTACCTAAATAACACCGCAAATGTAGCGAAAATTTTAACGTATTGCCAAAAATTTGGCGTGAATAAATTCGTTTTTAGCTCCACGGCTGCTGTTTATGGCGAGCCTGACGTGCCGGAGGTGACAGAGCAAAGCGCGGCAAATCCGATAAATCCATACGGACGAAGCAAGCTGATGAGCGAGCAAATCATCAAAGACTACGCGCTAGCAAACCCAAATTTTAAATTCGCCATTTTGCGCTATTTTAATGTCGCCGGAGCCGATGAGGAGGGGCTCATCGGGCAAAACTACCCAAACGCGACGCACCTTATAAAGATCGCCACACAAACCGCACTTGGCAAGCGCGCGAGCATGAGTATCTTTGGCGATGACTACGCGACGAAGGACGGCACTTGCGTGAGAGACTACATCCATGTGAGCGACCTTGCAGACGCACATTTAAGCGCGCTAGAGTTTTTAAATGAGTGCGGCGAAAGCGAGGTATTTAACGTGGGCTACGGGCGAGGATTTAGCGTCAAAGAGGTCGTGGAGATCGCTAAAAAGGTAAGCGGAGTAAATTTTAAGGTAGAGCACGCGCCGCGCAGGGACGGCGATCCTGCCGTACTCATTGCAAATTCGAGCAAGCTACGCGAGAAAACGACGTGGAAGCCAAAGCGAGACGATCTTGAATTTATCGTCAAAACCGCGCTGGAATGGGAGAAAAAGATATGAGAATAGCAGTCATCGGCACCGGATACGTGGGGCTAGTTAGTGGTGCGTGCTTTGCCAAAATGGGCAACGACGTCATCTGTATCGACGTGGATAGCGCGAAAATCGAAAATTTAAAGCGTGGCGTCGTGCCGATATATGAGCCAGGTCTCTCCGAGATCGTGGCGGAGTGCTACGCAAACGGCACGCTAAAATTTAGTACGCGCATAACGGACGGGCTATCGCACGCTCAGGTGCTGTTTATCGCAGTCGGCACGCCGATGGGCGCAGACGGACAAGCAGATCTAAAATACGTGCTTGAAGTGGCGCGCAGCATCGGGCAAAATTTGACCCACCCGCTCATTGTCGTGGATAAGTCGACCGTCCCAGTGGGAACGGGCGAGCGCGTGAGCGAGGTGATCGCAGCGGAGCTAAAAAAGCGAAATTTGGACGTGAAATTTGAAGTCGTGAGCAACCCCGAGTTTTTAAAAGAGGGCGCGGCGGTCGAGGACTTTTTAAAGCCAGATCGCGTCGTCGTCGGGGCTAGCAGCGAGTGGGGCGAGAGCGTTATGCGCGAGCTTTATGCGCCGTTTATGAAAAATCACGACCGCTTCATCGCGATGGACGTAAAGTCTGCCGAGATGACCAAATACGCAGCAAATTCGATGCTGGCGACCAAGATCAGCTTCATAAATGAGATCGCAAACATCTGCGAGCGAGTAGGAGCTGACATAAATTTGGTGCGAAAAGGCATCGGCTCTGACGCGCGCATCGGATATAGCTTTATTTATCCAGGCTGCGGATACGGTGGCAGCTGCTTTCCAAAAGATGTCGAGGCGCTCATCTACACAGCCAGACAAAATGGCTTTGAGCCGGAGCTCTTAAACGCAGTCGAGAGCCGAAACAAGGCGCAAAAGCGCGTGTTGTTTGATAAAATTTCTGCATATTTTGGTGCAGATTTAAAGGGCAAGAGTATCGCGCTTTGGGGGCTTAGCTTTAAGCCAAATACCGATGATATGAGGGAGGCTAGCTCGCTCGTTCTCATAAATTTACTCGAAAACGCCGGCGCGAGAGTCAGGGCGTATGACCCAAAAGCGAGCGAGGAGGCTAAAAAATATCTACCAAACTCAAATTTAAAATACGTCACGAGTAAGTATGACGCGCTAAATGACGCGGACGCGATGGTGCTGGTGACCGAGTGGAGCGAGTTTAGATCGCCTGATTTTGACGAGATGAAAAAGCGACTAAAAAGCGCCGTGATCTTTGACGGGCGCAATCAATATAACGCTAAAATTTTAAACGAACTTGGATTTAAATATTTTCAGATAGGAGTGAAAGGATGAGGAAAATTTTGTCTTTTTTGGCAGCTGCGACGTTGATGTTTGGGGCGGAGGCGATGCAGATGAATGTCATAAAGCTAAAACCCATGAAAGCGCCGTTATGGGACTTTAAAGTCGAAGTCGTCTTTGCCAAAAAGATGCAGGCTGACTGCAATTACCAGTTTTTGCTCGGCGGGCAGATGGAGGAGAAAAACTCCGCTAAATTTGGCGATTATTATGAATTCACAGGCGGCGATGAGGTCGCGACGAGCCTGATGCTCTGCCCTGACGATAAAAAGCGGCTCAAAGAGATAGAGTATGAGTTTAAGCCCATTTTGCCATACACGGGCGGTGCGAGCGATATAAAGATCCTAGCGCCAAAAGATGTCATCGTAAAATACAGGCTTTATGAAAAATTTGAAGAAAAAAATGCAAAGGTCAAAAAATGAAAATAGCAGTTGTAGGACTTGGTTACGTTGGGCTTCCGCTTGCGGCGGCGTTTAGTGAGAAATACGAAGTCGTAGGCTTTGATGTAAATCGCGCCCGCATCGAGGAGCTAAAAAACGCTCACGACCGCACGTTGGAGCTTAGTCATGAGCAGATGCAAAAGGCGATAGCAAATGGGATGAAATTTAGCCTAAATTTAGACGACATAAAAGACTGCAACTTTTTCATCGTCACTGTCCCTACGCCGATTGATAAAAATAAGCGCCCCGATCTAACGCCCGTGATAAAGGCAACGCAAAGTGTCGCAAAGGTGCTAAAAAAGGGCGACATCGTCGTGTATGAGAGCACGGTGTATCCGGGTGTGACGGAGGAGATTTGCGTGCCGCTGCTTGAAGAGAGCGGGCTAAAATTTAACGAGGACTTTTTCTGCGGGTATTCGCCAGAGCGCATAAATCCGGGCGATAAAGAGCATACGGTCACAAAGATCAAGAAAATCACGAGCGGTAGCACCCCTGCGGTCGCGGACAAGGTAGATGAAATTTACGCCTCGATCATCACTGCCGGCACGCACAAAGCCCCGTCTATCAAGGTCGCCGAAGCCGCGAAAGTCATCGAAAACACGCAGCGTGACATCAATATCGCCTTTATAAACGAGCTTGCGATGATATTTGAAAGGCTTGGTATCGACACGAACGCCGTTTTAGAGGCTGCGGGGACGAAGTGGAATTTCTTAAATTTCCGTCCGGGGCTAGTCGGCGGTCACTGCATCGGCGTAGATCCCTACTACCTCACGCACAAAGCGCAGGAGGTGGGCTATCATCCAGAGATCATCCTGGCAGGTCGCCGCATAAATGACAACATGGGCAAATACGCCGCCGATCAGGTCATAAAGCTGATGATAAAGCGCGGCGTGCTCATCAACAAAGCCCGCGTTTTGGTGCTAGGGCTTACCTTTAAGGAAAACTGCCCGGACATCCGCAACTCTCGCGTGATAGACGTGATAGACGAGCTAAAAGATTTTGGTTGTAAGGTCGATGTGTATGATCCATGGGTGGATGAAGCCGAAGTCGTGCGCGAATACGGCATAACGCCGCTAAAAAGCTATGAGCTAAAAGACTACGACTGCGTGGTGATAGCCGTGGCGCATGATGAATTTAAAAATATAAATTTAGACGGCTGCTTGGTTTATGATATTAAAAACGTCTATAAAAAAGCCGATGGCAGGCTGTAAATTTAAGGAAATATGTGGATAGTCAAGCCTTAAATTCAAATTTTCGCTCATCGAGGCAAATTTTAGCTTTTATTTTGCTGGCTTATTTATTTGGAGTGATATGCCGTTTTTACTGGGTGTATTGGGCTAGTGGGATAGAGCAGTTTTATTTTAACGGTGAATTCATAACCAACACGAACGACGGCTTTTATAACGCCGAGGGTGCGCGCGATATGCTCGCAGGCTTTCATCAGCCAAACGACCTTAGCCCGTATGGTGGCTCGATACCCACATTCACTTTTATCTTGGCTAAAATTTTGCCGTTTAAATTTGAAAGTATCATCTTTTATATGAGTGTGTTTTTAAGCCCGCTCATCGTTCTGCCTATCATCTTGATCGCTCGCGAATACAAAATTACAAATGTCGGCATCGTAGCGGCTTTGATCGCCTCTATACTTCCGGGATATTATATAAGGACGCTTGCGGGGTATTATGATAGCGATATGCTAAATGTGACTTTGCCGCTACTTGTAGTGTGGGCGCTCATAAGGCTAGTCGATAGAAAAAGCCAAAATTTCATCTTGCCTGCAATATTTATGGTGATTTATGACTGGTGGTATCAAAGCTCTTATTCGCTAAATTTAGCTTTGATCGTTATGTTTTTGCTTTATACGCTTGTGTTTGATAGGAAAAACGAGACGAACTATAAAGCTATGATCTTTATGCTGATGGCTGTTATAGATTTTGACGCTTATAGTGCGGATACCATCGTAAATTTCGTTTTTGTTTTAAAAGCAGCGATGATAGGCTTGCTTTATGTTTTGATGCTCTTAAGGCCTCAAATGTTTGGCAAAAAGATGCTTTTTTGCCTCGGAGCTTTTATGGTTGCTTTGTTTGCGGCTTTTGGTGGATTTAGCTCTGTATCCAGTAAATTGCATTTTTATCTCGTAAAACAAGCTAGCGAACTAAACGATACGTTTTATTTTCTCAATGTCAGTAAAACGATAGCGGAGGTTAAAAACACCAGTATTAGCCTCTTTGCCGTAAATGTCGGAGGGCATATCGTGGTATTTGCGCTCTCTTGTATCGGTATAGTCTTGATGCTGGTGAAATTTCGCTCGTTTTGGCTTGTCATGCCTATGCTTGCGCTTGGCTGTCTGGCCTTTGTGAGCGGAGGCAGGTTTAGTATGTATCTTACGCCTATAACGGCGCTTGGCTTTGGTTATTTTTTATATTTTGCGCTGAATTTATTTCAGATACGGGCTTGGTTGAAAGGCGCATTGTTTTGGGTATGCACTTGCTTGGCGCTTGTGCCAAATTTAGAGTATATTTACCGCTATCATATACCTACGCTACTTGGAAATAGCGCCATAAGTGCGCTTGATCTACTTAAAACGAAAGCTAGCAGAGAGGACTATGTCCTGTCATGGTGGGATTATGGCTATTTGATCAAGTATTATGCCGATGTCAAAACGCTGAGCGATCCGGGGAGGCAATCAGGCACATACAGCTTTCTAACGAGCTTTGCGCTTAGCCAAGATCAAATCAGCTCTGCAAATATGGCACGCCTTGACGTGGAGTATAGTGAAAGGCAGTTTGATGAGAAATTTAGATTTGGTTTGTCTGAAATGCTAAAGGACTACAACCAAACGGATGTCAATAAATTTTTAAATTCGCTAGAAGATAAAAATTTTAAACTCCCGCCAAAGACGAGAGAAATTTACTACTATCTTTTGCCAGAGATGGTAAATATCCTTCCTGAGATACTTAGCTTTTCGATGCTTGATATAACGACTGGGAAAGAGTTTGAAAAGCCGCTCATTTATATTGGCTTTCCGTTTTCGTCCGATGAAAAGGGTTTAAATATAGGAGAGGGTTTTGTCTTGCCGCTTGGAGATTTTAAATTTATAACGCATAATGGTGAGAAAATACCGATAAATTCGTATTATCAGGTATCTTATATCGATGGGAAGCTCGATGTGAAGGCAAACAAGATCGATGAAAACGCTAAAATTTACGTGATATTTTTGGCTAATTACAACAGAATTTTACTACTTGAGAAAAAGGCCTTTGACTCGACTTTTGTTCAGCTTTTTATATTTGAAAACTACGACAAAGAGCTTTTTGAGCCTGTTGTTTTGGATCAAGCGGCTAAAATTTACAGGTTGCTAAAGTAAATGCTCATAAATCTCATCAGTTCCATCATCGTTTTCGTCATCTCGATAGGGATAAATTTTTTCCTCACGCCATTTATCTTAAAAAGCCTTGGCAACGAGGCTTACGGCTTTGTGGGGCTAAGCAACGCCATCGTTAGCTACGCAGCCGTCATCACGGTCGCGATAAACTCGGTCAGTGGCCGCTTCGTCGCCTATGAGTGGCATAGAGACGACATAGAGAGGGCAAACGGCTACTACTCCTCGGTTTTAGCCGTGAATATATTTTTCTCTCTCCTTGTTGCGCTGCTTTCTGGCGTTTTTATCCTAAATTTGCAGTACGTTTTAAACGTCCCGCAAAATTTACTGACCGATGTCAGGCTCACGCTCGTTTTTTATTTTATAAATTTTTGCGTCGGGCTTTTTAACGGCGTGCTGACCGTGTGTGCATTCGTGCGAAACAAGCTTTATCTGCTATCCATCAGAAATGCCCTCTCAAGCGTGATCCTAGCCGCTCTCATCGTGGCGCTTTTTTATTTTTTTAGACCGATGATCGCTTATATCGCTATTTCCGCGCTCGCAGCCTCGATGTTTGTCTTTTTCAGCACCGTTTTGATGTCCGCGCGCATCACACCGCAGCTTAAATTTAGCCTTTCCAAATTTGACTTTGCCAAGATAAAAGAGCTGCTAAGATCGGGCGTTTGGAATAGCTTTAATGCGTTAAATCGCATACTGATGACCGGCATGGATCTATTCATCTGCAACATCTTCATAAACGCCGACATCACCGGAATTTTATCGGTCGCAAAGGCCGCTCCGATCATCTTAGAGAGCTTCGTAGCTCAGCTTAGCGCGATATTTGCGCCAAAATTCGTAGAGCTTCACTCAAAGACGAATTTGACTGCACTAATCGCCGAGGCAAAATTTTCCATGCGCGTGGTCGCTTTTGTGATGAGCGCACCGGCTGCTATTTTTGTCGTGTTCGGACGCGAGTTTTACACGCTTTGGCTACCGTTTAAAAGCGCTGCGGAGATCGCGCTCATTTACGAGCTTTCGATGATCACGCTCGTGCCTATCGTGTTTATCAGCTTCGTTTTTTCGCTTTTTAACCTCGACAGTGCGACGAATAAACTGCGTCGCCCGGCGATCGCAAATACGATCCTTGGCGTTAGCACGATCGCAGCTCAAATTTGCGTTTTGAAATTCACGCATTACGGCATTTACGGCGTCGTCATCGTCGGTGCAGTGCTTTATAGCGTGCGGATCTTGGGCTTTGACCTCATAAACGCGGCGCTAAATTTAGGCGTGAAGCTCACGACCTTTTACGGCGTTTATTTTAAAAATTTATGCGTTTTTGCCACGCTTATGCTGTTGTTTTTTTGGACGAGCCAATTTATCAGCATCGCTAGCTGGAGCGAGTTTGTCATGGTCGCGCTATCGTTTCTAGGCGGCGGATACGCACTCACGTTTGCACTGTTTTTCAACAAATTCGAGCGCGCCATAGTCGCTCAAAAAATTTTAATGAAATTTAAAAGGCGTTAGATGTATCCTGTTTTTTTGATCTCCCTCACAAAGGATGCGGGAAGGCGCGAAGCCCTGAAACGGCGCTTCAAAAGCTACGATGATTTTAGGCTCATCGACGCCGTTGATGGGCGGCAGATGAACGCGCGGGAGTATTTTGGCTATGTTTTGCCCTCGTTTCGAGCTTACGGCAAAATTTTAAGCCCGGCAGAAGTGGGCTGCTCGCTCTCTCACGTGAAGGCTTACGAGGCGTTTTTGGCGAGCGAGGCTAAATTTGCGCTCGTGCTTGAAGATGACGTGATTGGCGATGACGTGGGCGTAGCGGCGGCGTTTGAGCTGGCGGAGCAAATACCTCAAAATTCACTGCTCGTTTGCGGCTGCCAAGACGGGCTGGCGGGTAGATTTAGCGCATTTGGCAAGAGGGTAAATTTAAACGCAAACCTTGAAAATACCAAGCTTTGGCTGGTCTCAAAGTATTCGCATTCTAGTATTTATAGGGCGGGAGCCTACGTCCTGACTAGGCAAAGCGCGCAAAATCTGCTGCGGATACACAAGCGAGCGCTTTGCACGACCGATGTTTGGGAGTATTTGCTGAAGCAAGATGATATGGCGATGTATTTTAGCGATATTTTTTCTCATCCGATAGATCTAAGTGGCTCAAATATCGAAGCCGAGCGCATCGACAGGGGCTATAAGCCAAATTTAAAGGCTAGGCTAAAGAGCCTGAAATTCCTGTTTTGCTCGCGTTTTGAGAAGTATTTCATGGGCCATGAGAGAATTTTTAAAAGGGATGAGGTTTGAGCCAAAGGGGTAAAATTTGAGCAAGATACAAGATATGACGTGCGCTGGCGGAAACGAGCCCTTAATAAGCGTCGTGATCCCCACGTTCAACCGCTCCGAGCTTCTTAAAAAGGCGCTAAATTCAGCCCTCGCTCAAAGCTATAAAAATTTAGAGATCATCGTGACCGATGACGGCGCGGACGAAAGCGCGTATGAAATTTGCAAGGCGGCAAACGACGCACGCGTGAAATATTTTAAAAACAGCGCTCATGCAAAAAGCCCCAACGGCAACAAAAATAACGGCTTTGACAACGTTACGGGCGAGTTTGTCTGCTTGCTCGATGATGATGACGAGCTTTATGAGGGCGCGATCAAAGAGTGCTTCGAGTGCCTTAACGGCGGCTATGCGTGCGTTTTTGCAGACGCGATATGCGAAAAAGATGGCGTCATTACAGGCAAAGTCGCAGGCCGTAGCCCTTACGCACAAAGTGGCGAAATGAGTAAGATAGACTATCACTGCGGGCGTATAAGCGGCGAGTTTTTCAAGCTTTTCTCGCGCGAATTTATAGAGGATTTTCACTTTGACGAGCAGAGTTTTGGCGGTGAGAACGAGCTTTACATACGCTTTTTTGAAAAGCGCGTGTTTTACCTTAAAAAGCCGCTTTATATCTACCGCATCGCCCGCGCCGACAGTGCGACCGTAAATGCCTCGAAGCACGCTAAAAGCGTAGCGTATGCCTACTTGAAAACGGCAGATTTATGCCGCGAGATAGCAAGCGTTCATGCGCCGGGATTTTTGGCGCTTCAGTATAAAAACGGCGCTTACTACGCCAAAATGGCGGGCGAATACAAAATGATGTATCGCGCGATCTTTAAAAGCCTGAGCGTCAAAGTAAGCAAAGAAGCTATCATTTTTTTACTGCTTAGCCCGCTGCCAAGCTCGGTTTTACCGATGCTCTCAAGGCTTCGAGTCTGGATAAAGCAAAGGTTTGAGATATGAAAATTTTATTTGTCATCTCGACTCTTAGAAGCGGCGGTGCAGAGCGCGTCTGCTCGCTCATAGCCTCGCAGTTTGCGAAATTTCACGACGTAAGCTTGGCTAAATTTGATAGCAATGCGCCATTTTACGAGCTTAGCGAACAAGTCAAGCTTGTGAATTTAAACCAAGGCGCAGATGATCTTGGTGTTTTAGGAAATTTTAAAAAGCGCCTAAATAAGCTGCTTGCGCTTAGGAGTCTGATAAAAAACGGCGGCTTTGACGCGGTCATTTCGTTCCTTGATAGCACGAACGCGCTCGTGATCGTTAGCTCGCTTGGGCTAAAGACGCCTGTCATCGTGAGCGAGCATACGAGCTTTGACGCGCCAAAGAGGGCGATATTTAAAATTTTACGCCGCATTCTTTATCCGTTTGCAGACGCTATGAGCGTGCTAACGCGCTACGACGCCGCGCATTACGCTAAATTTTACAAAAACGTCCGCGTGATCCATAATCCATTTTTTGCAGACAAAGCGCAAAATTTAGAGTCAAAAAAGCAAAATCTAGTCATTTTTGTCGGGCGTTTGATGAGGCTTAAAAACTGCGAGATGTTCGTGAGGGTTGCAGCCGACCTAAAAGACAGCGGATATGAGTTTGTAGTCGCTGGAGAGGGCGAGCAAAGAAGCGATCTTGAAAAGCTGTCCGTGCATCTTGGTGCAAACGTTAAATTTTTAGGCAACGTCGCTGATATCTGTGTGCTTTATCAAAGGGCTAAAATTTTGCTATCTTGCTCGATCTACGAGGGACTTGGCAATACCTTGATAGAAGCGATGAATTTTGACTGCGCCAGGGTGGCGACTAAGACGAGCGGTGCAGCAGAGCTCATTACGGACGGCTTTGACGGACTACTTTGCGAGATAAACGACGTGCACTCGATGAGTGCGGCCGTCAGATCGCTCATGGATGACGAAGAGCGGCGCGTGCAAATCTGTAAAAACGCTAGAGCCAGACTGGATGAATTTAGCCTGCAAAACATCTACGAGCAGTGGCTAGAGCTGCTTAAACTAGGCGGTGCGGACGATGAGGAGCGCGAGTGAAGATTTTATTCGTGATAGCAGCACTTAGAAACGGCGGTGCAGAGCGCGTGCTAAGCGCGCTATCTACCCAGCTGGCGGGGCAAAACGAGGTGCATATAGCGGTGCTTGAAGATGATATGGGATTTTATGACTTTGCGCCAAATATCGTTTTCCATCATCTCAAAATTTACGGTGGAAATAAAATTTTGGCTAAATTCAAGAAAATTTTAGCCCTTCGCGCGTGCTTTAAGAGTGTAGATCCTGACGTGATAATCAGCTTCATAGACTGGACGAACGTAGCGTGCGTGGTCGCAAATTTGGGGCTAAATTATAAACTCATCGCGACCGAGCATCACGCGAACGAATACCTAAAAAGCGCTAAATTTAGGCTCATACGCGATCTTGCTTACAAAAGAGTAGATGCGCTTAGCGTGCTTAGCAGGAGCGATTTTGAGTATTATGACTTCGTAAAAAGGCGCGTCATCTTGCACAATCCCCTTTTCATAGACGCCGCGCCCGCGCAAAAACAAAATATCGTTTTAAGCGTCGGCAGACTCGAGACGGTCAAGGGCTACGACGTGTATTTCAAGGCCCTTGCAAAGCTTGATAAAAGTCTGCTTGAGGGTTGGCGCGTGCAGATAGCTGGCGAGGGCAAAGAGGAGCGAAATTTAAAAAATTTAGCGCAAGAGCTTGGACTGGATATCGAATTTTTAGGGCATATAAAGGACGTGGCACCGCTTTATGCCAAAGCTAAAATTTTCGTTCTAAGCTCAAGGAGCGAAGGGCTTTCAAACGTACTCATAGAGGCTGGAGCGTCTGGCTGTGCGCGAATTTCTAGTGACACGGTAGGAGGGCGAGAGCTCATAACCAACGGCGTAGACGGCATACTCTTTGAAAATGAAAACGAGGACGAGCTTGCCAGTGCGCTAAATTCGCTTTTAAGCGATGAGGTTTTGATAGAGCGCATCGCGGATAACGCAGTGCGAAATTCGAGCGAATTTGGTATAAAAAATATAATGGAAAAATGGCGAAATTTAATAGACGAGGTCGTAAAAAGTTGAAAAAATTAGCTGTATTTTTATATTCGATGGGGCCCGGAGGCGCGGAGCGAAACGTCTCGAATTTGCTGCCTTTTTTGGTGCAAAGATACGAGGTGCATCTAGTCTTGATGAGCGAAGTGATCGCATACGAGCTGCCAAGCGAGGTAAAGATACATTTCATCGAAAAGAGCGATCCTTATGAAAGCGGTGTGCGTAAGCTTATTAGGCTGTTTTTTGCGCTGCCAAATTTAGCTCTTAGATACAAAAAGCTATGCGAAAATTTAGGCATAGACACGCATTTTGTGCTGATGAACCGCCCTTGCTATATCGCTCTCATCGCCCGTATTTTTGGGCTTAAGGGGCGCATAGTCATAAGTGAGCGAAGCTGCCCGTCGGTGATCTATAAAAACGGCGTCAGCGGGGTTGTGAATAGAATTTTGCTTAAAAGCCTTTATAATAAGGCCGACTTGATACTTGCCAACGCACAGGGCAATGCAGACGATCTGGTGCGAAATTTTGGCTGCGACGAGCGCAAGACGAAGATACTTTACAATGCGCTGAATTTAAGCGCGATAAAGCAGCTCGAAAACGAGCCTCTCGAGGGGGAATTTAGGCCGTTTTTCATAAATATCGGGCGGCTTGACAGCGGTAAAAATCAAGCGATGCTGATTAGTATAATAGCCTCTTTTAGCGATCCTCGCGCCACTCTTGGCATACTTGGCAAAGGGCCGTTAAAAGAGCAGCTGCAAAATTTGATCGATGAGCTTGGCGTGAATGAACGCGTGAAGCTGCTTGGCACTGACAAAAATCCTTTTAAATTTATAAAAAACGCCTCGTGTTTCGTCTGCGCTTCGAGATTCGAGGGCTTTTCAAATGTCTTACTGGAGGCCTTGGCGTGCGAAAAATTCGTAATCTCGACCGATCATCAAAGCGGTGCAAGGGAGCTGCTTGGCGATGATGAGTTTGGCATCTTGACGCCCGTAGATGATGAGCAAGCGATGAAAAATGCGATGAAAATAGCGCTTGAGGACGAGCGAATAAGGCAAAATTTTGAAAAGATTGCGTATAATCGCGCAAAATCGTTTGATAGCGCCCAAATCGCGCAAAAACTTATAAAATTTTTGGAAAATGATGATGGATAAAGAGGGTTTTAGCTCATATTTTAAAAATTTTCACCTTTCAAAGCAAAGCGTTTTACTGATAGCGATCGCTTTTGTTTTCAGCGTGGTTTGTCGCCTTTACTGGGTCGTTTGGGCGAGCGAATTTTCATCGTTTTTTTGGAACGGCGAGCTGATGATAAGCACCAATGACGGCTACGCGTTTGCCGAAGGTGCACGCGATATGCTCGCAGGCTTTCACCAGCCAAACGACCTAAGCTATTTTGGCTATCCGCTCTCGACGCTGACTTATTGGATAGTGAAAATTTTTGGCGTCAAGCTAGAGGCCGCGATGCTTTATATGAGTGTGTTTTTCAGCTCGCTAGTCGTCATACCTATACTTCTCATATCACTTGAATACAAAAACCCAAAAGCAGGCCTCATCGCCGCACTTTTAGGCTCTATCGCAGACAGCTACTACAACCGCACGATGGCTGGATATTATGACACCGACATGCTCATCATCCCTCTTAGCGTCTTCATGCTTTGGGGCTTGGTGCGCGTGCTTGAAAAAAGGGATACCGCAAGCATCATCATAGCGCCGGTCAGCATACTGATTTATATGTGGTGGTATGCGAGCGCATTTTCTTTGATAAGCGTGAGTGCGGGGATATTTTTAGTCTATACGCTTATTTTTGAGCGTAGAAATCGGGCCTGTTACGCACAGCTCGTTTTGCTCGTTTTATCTATCACGAACATAGATATTTACGTCAAAATTTTGCTCGTTTTTGGCTTTTATCTTGGTGTTTTGTTTAAAAAAGAGCTTTTAAATTTCAAATTTATCCTGGCGGCTTTGGCGGTCTCGTTTGCGCTTTTTGTTATAGGAGGCGGGCTAAATCCGATAATCTTCCAGCTTAAATTTTACGTTTTTAGAGCCGTGCCCGAGAGTGCTGGCGTCAGTTTTAAATATTTTAATGTGAATCAAACTATCCAAGAGTCGGGCATCGTCGATCTGCAGCTGTTTTGCGAGCGTATCAGCTCGAGCGCGCTGACCTTTCTCGTCTCGCTGGCGGGCGTCATCATGCTTTGCGTGAAGCATCGCTCGTTTTTAGTTACGCTTGGTATGCTATTTTTGGGCTTTTTAGCGCTTAAAGGCGGGCTTAGATTTACGATTTACGCCGTGCCTGTGATGGCGATAGGGTTTGGGTATTTCATCGTTTATTTTCTTGAAATTTTAAAGCTAAAGCCCTCTGGCTTCAACGCTGCGTATTGTATCATCACCGCACTTGCGCTGCTGCCGGCACTAAGTCATATCTATAACTACAAAGCTTCGCCAGTTTTTAGCAGGAGCGAGGTCGAAATTTTAAACAAGCTAAAAGGCATCGCCGGACGCGAGGACTACGTGCTTGCGTGGTGGGATTATGGATATCCGATACGATATTACGCCGATGTCAAGACTCTAATAGACGGCGGTAAGCATCTTGGACGTGACAACTACGCTGTTAGCTATGCACTTGGAAGCGACGAGACGAGCTCGGCAAACATGGCGCGCCTCGAGGTAGAATACACCGAGCGTAAATTTAACGAGCGTTTCGCCTCGAATATGACGCAAATTTTAGAGGATAGAAATATCAGCGATGTGAATGTGTTTTTAAGTGGTCTTAAAGATGAAAATTTAAGCTTACCGCCTAAAACACGCGAGATTTATTATTATCTGCCGGACCGTATGCTTTATATTTTCCCTACGATACTGCAGTTTAGTAGGCTCGATCTAAAAAATGGCAAGAGCCATGCCGAGGGGATATTTTTCATCGCAAGCGCGATCGCGCAGGATGAAAGAGGGATAAATTTAGGCAACGGCTTCGTACTTTCAAGCGATGTAAGCACGCTTAGCTACAACGGCATGAAGATGAGCTTGGCTGCGTTCATCGAGACTAGCTACGATGAGAAGGGCAGGCTTAACGTAAAAGAGTATAAAAACGATGAAAATTCTAAAATTTACGTCATTTTCATGCGCGATTACGGACGCTTCTTGATCCTTGATGAGAGCATGTTAAATAGCGCCTATATCCAGCTTTTCGTGCTCGAGCGATATGACGAGAGGCTTTTTGAGCCTGTGATTTTAAGCGGCGCAGCAAAGGTTTATAGACTAAAGAGGTGATATGGCACGCATAGGATTTTTATCTCACGCCGATATGAGCATTTACTTTTTTAGAAGCCCGATAATGCGCGCTTTGCAGGCACTCGGGCACGAAGTGTTTGCCATCGCTCCAAAGGGTGCTTACACAAAGGCACTGGCGAGCGAATTTAATGCCGTCACCTACGAGCTTGACAGAGCCAGTCTAAATCCGTTTGTAGTGCTTGAAAACTCAAAAAAACTAAGCGAAATTTTACGCGGGCTAAATTTAGACCTGCTGCAAACGGGCGCACACAAGTCAAACGTCTTTGGCACGTTTGCCGCAAAGCGCGCGGGCATAAAGCGCGTGATAAATTTAATCGAGGGGCTTGGCAGCTTTTACATCGACGATGATTTCAAGACACGCGTCATCAGGCTCGTTTTGGAGCGGCTTTATAAAATTTCGCTCGCAAAGGCTGACGCGTGCATTTTCGTAAATGACGCCGATCCTGCGTATTTTCTCTCACGCGGACTCATCGCAAAGGAGAAAATTTTCAAGGTAAAAAGCGTGGGCGTGGATACGGCTAAATTTGACGAGAGTCGCGTCGAGGCGGCAAATTTAGGCGATAAAAAGGTCGTTTTGATGATCGCTCGGGCGATGTGGCACAAGGGCGTGAGAGAATTTTACGAAGCGGCGCAAATTTTAAAAGATCGCGCGGATTGCGAATTCGTCTTTGTGGGCGAGGGCTTTGACGGCAACAAAAGCACAGCCGATCTTAAATTTTTAAACGGTGGCAATGTGCGTTATCTGGGCGCACGCGATGACATCCCGCAGCTTTTGAAGGCCGCTTATATGCTCGTGCTGCCAAGCTACAAAGAGGGCTTCCCGCGAACGGTGCTAGAAGCCATGAGTATGTCGCGCGCGGTCGTGGCTAGCGATGTAGAGGGCTGCAACGAAGCGGTGATAGAGGGCGCAAACGGACTGCTTTGTCAGGTGCGAAATGCGCGCGATCTGGCGGCGAAGATCGAAATTTTGCTAAATGATGAAAATTTGGCGGCTCAAATGGGGCGCAACGGGCGCGAGATGGCGGTGCGAGAGTTTGACGAGCGAGAGATCGCCAAAAAATATATTGAAATTTACAGGAAATTTATCGATGTATAGGGCTTTTTTCAAGCGATTTTTGGATATTTCGGGCGCGATTTTTCTCATCGTTTTGACGCTGCCTTTTATGGTGGTGACGGCGATATTTATCTACTTTAAGATCAGTCGCGATGTCGTTTTTACGCAGGCTCGCCCGGGTCTAAACGCACAAATTTTTAAAATTTATAAATTTAAGACGATGAGCGACGAGCGCGGCACAGACGGCGAGCTACTACCCGATGAAATGCGGCTGAATAGATTTGGCAAGCTTATCCGCTCGCTCAGCCTTGATGAGCTTCCACAGCTTTTTAACGTGCTAAAAGGCGATATGAGCTTCATCGGACCCCGCCCGCTACTTATTGAATACCTGCCCCTTTACACCCCCGAGCAAGCCACGCGCCACGATGTACGCCCGGGTATCACGGGACTGGCGCAGGTAAATGGCAGAAATGCGATCAGCTGGGCGAAAAAATTTGAATACGACGCGCAATATGTGCGTGAGCTAAGCTTCGCGCTTGACGTAAAGATCGCGCTTCTTACGATACAAAAGGTGCTAAAACGAAGCGGAGTCAGCAAAGAGGGGATGGCGACGACGGAGAAATTTAATGGCAAAAACTAAAAGGATCTACATTTACGGAGCGAGCGGACACGGGCTGGTGGTCGCTGATATCGCGCGTGCAGTCGGATACGATGAGATCGTGTTTTTAGATGATGCGGCGGGGCTGAAATTTAGCCCCGATCTGCTTCGTGCCGACATCGTCATTGCCGTAGGAGCGAACAAGACACGTGAAATTTTAAGTAAAAAGGTAAGCGAGGCCGGATTTAACATCGTAAATTTGATCCACCCAAGCGCAATCATTAGCCAAAGTGCTCAAATTTATGAAGGCGCGGTCGTTATGCCAAACGCCGTCATCAACGCACACGCCGTGATAAATCAAGGAGCTATCATAAACACCGCCGCCGTCATAGAGCATGAGTGCGTGATCGGCGAATTCGCTCACATCAGCCCAAACGCCGCGCTGGCTGGCAACGTGCATGTTGGCGCGCGGACGCACATCGGCATAGGCTCATGCGTGATACAAGGCGTAAATATCGGCTCTGACACGATCATAGGTGCAGGAAGCGTCGTCGTGCGCGATATACCAAGCGACGTGAAAGCTTACGGCGTACCGGCGAGGATTGTTTTGTAATTATTTTGCAAAAAAGGCTTTTGAGAGGTTTAAGATGAATACAATTTTAAAGGATAGATATAAAAAATTAGTCCATTTTTTAGGTAGAGTACTTGGTGAGAATTATGAAGTAGTATTGCATGATATAAGCGATGACGGCTCAAGTGTAATAGCGATAGAGAATTCTCACATCAGTGGCAGAAGTGTAAATTCCCCGCTTACAGGTTTTGCGCTGGAGTTAATTCAGAATAAAAAATACTTAGAGAGCGATTATCTCATAAACTATAAAGCGAAAACGAAGCAGAATTTAAAAATAAACGGCTCGACGTTTTTTATCAAAGATAGCGATAAGATCGAGGGCATGCTATGTATCAACTACGACGGGACAAAATTTGAAAAACTATCAAATGAAATTTTGAGGCTTGGTAATTTAGTTAGCCTTGATGCAAAGCAAGATGCGATAGAGCAACTAAGCCAAAGCGTAGAAGAAATTATTGTCGATACTCTTGAAAGATATAATCTAAATATAGAAAATTTGAAACCAAAAGATAGGGCCAAATGTATCAAAATGCTTTATAAAAGTGGCATTTTTAATATAAAAGGTGCGATTCCAAAGGTAGCAAAATATCTAAATATTTCAGAGCCAAGCGTTTATCGATATCTACAAAAAAATCAAAAAAAGTAAACTTTAAAATATAATAAAAAATTATTATAATACCCAAATATACCCAAAAAACGTCAATATACTCAATAATATAAAAAATCATTAAAAAATACTAATAAATTTATATCAAAATTTTTAAATTTCAATAAAAATTTATTTTAATTGCTATAAAATTCTTATAAATATAATAATACTTTATTATAAAGGATAGATAGTGAGTGATAATTTAAAGATCGGGCCATATAGCACATACAGGGTTTGTGGAGATTTTATTTTTATATCGGGTCAGTTACCGGTGGATAGTGATGGCAGGTTAGTTGATGGTATAGAGGCTCAAACACAAAAATCGCTTGAGAATTTAGCCTCTGTGCTAGAGGAATTGGGGTTAGGTCTTGCTAATGTCGCGAAGACTACTTGCTTTTTAAGCGATATTGCAAATTTTACAAAGATGAATGAAATTTACATGAAATTTTTTAACGAGCCGTATCCTGCAAGAAGCGCATTTGGCGTAAAGGATTTACCAAAAGGAGCTCTAGTGGAGATCGAAGCCATCGCATTTAGAGGATAGTTTGGTGCTGGTGGCTTGAGCCACTAGCTTGCATACTAAAAATTTAAAGGACAAAAAATGTTTGGACTAATCATTGCGTTTTTAGTAATTGCATTTCTTATTTTTATGCTGTATAAGAAAATGAACGCGCAGGCGGCTTTGCTGATAAGCGGTCTTTTGCTGCTAAGTTGCGCGGCTATATTTGGCTTAGGCGATATAATAGATCCTAAGAAAAGTCTAAATTTAACCTTTTTCGATCTATTTGAAGTCGTCAATCAAAAAATGTCCTCCACACTTGCCGGGCTTGGTTTGACGTTAATGTGTATAGCCGGTTTTTCAGCGTATATGGATCACGTCGGAGCCAGCTACTCTTTATTTAAAGTATTTGAAAAACCGCTTCAAAAGGTTACGAATCCCTACATTTTACTCGTAGCGTCTTATTTTGTAGTGCAGGTGATCGTTATTTTTATCCCTTCGCATGCAGGGCTTGCTCTGCTGTTAATGGTAACGCTTTATCCGATTTTGGTTAGAACGGGAGTTAGCAAACTATCCGCACTTTCAGTCATCGGTGCTTGCCAGTTTATAGACCATGGTCCGGGAAGTGGAAACGTGATTTACGCTTCAAAAGTCGCTGGCATAGACCCTGCGGCATATTTTGTGCATTATCAGCTATCCACGACCATACCGATAATAATCGCGGTCGCCGTTACGATATATTTTTCTCAAAAATACTTCGACAAAAAGGAAAATTTTGTCTTTGACGCCGCTAGCGTGGAAGAATATCTAAAAGAAGCGGGCGAAAAAGAGATTAAAAAGCCGCCTTTGGTCTACGCCGTGCTGCCGATCGTTCCGATCGTTTTGATTTTAGGATTTAGCAAAATTTTTGGCAGTCCTATAAAGATGAATGTTCCCGTTGCGATGCTTATTTCGACCGGTATTGCGATAGTTTTTGAGTGCGTCAGATATAAAAACCTCATAGAGACGCTAAATTCCATAATGATCTTTTTTAAGGGCATGGGGCATCTTTTTGTCATAACGGTTTCTCTCATCGTGTGCGGTCAAGTGTTTGCCAGCGGTCTTTTGGCGGTCGGCTTTGTAGATACATTGATAAATTTTGCCAAAGACATGGGAGTTGGCGTATTTGCGATCATCGTCTTCGTATCGCTACTTTTAGCGGTGAGTGCATTTTTAATGGGTTCTGGAAATGCTGCGTTTTTTAGCTTTGCGGACTTAATACCTGGCATCGCCAAGTCGTTTAATATAGAAACTATATCTATCATCTTGCCGGTTCAAGTGATGACTGGCTTTGGCAGATGTATGTCGCCGATAGCTCCGGCTATCATCGCAGTTGCCTCTATCGCTAAGGTAAGCCCCTTTGCCGTCGTCAAAAGAACGGCTCTGCCTATGATAGTAGCTGGTATTACAAATTTAGTCATGACG
Organism: Campylobacter sp. FOBRC14; assembly: GCF_000287855.1. Classification (NCBI taxonomy): domain Bacteria; kingdom Pseudomonadati; phylum Campylobacterota; class Epsilonproteobacteria; order Campylobacterales; family Campylobacteraceae; genus Campylobacter; species Campylobacter sp. FOBRC14. The sequence continues at coordinate 77,208 of NZ_ALJJ01000017.1, forward strand.
TTTATATATTTATAAAGGAGAAAAAATGAAAATAGATACCAAACTCACTCATATCGGCAGAGGAGATGAGACACTTGACGTTAGACCGGTAAATCCTTGCATTATGAGGGCTTCGACGATACTTTTTAAAAATCACGACGCTTGGCAAGCGACCAGAAAAGCGCGTGAGAGCGAGCGAGTTTTGAGCTACGGCGCAAGGGGCACAAGCACGAATTTCGAGCTTGAAAAGCTTCTTTGCGAGCTTGAAGGCGGTTATAGAGCGCAGCTTTTCCCGACCGGACTTGCTTCGCTAGCCATGGTTTTATTAAATTACGCCGCTAGCGGCGCTCATTTCATAATAACAGACGCCATCTACGGACCGGTGCGGGCGATATGCGAAAATTTTTTAAAAAAGATTGGCATTGAAATTGATTTTATAAAAGCCGACGCGAGCGATGTGGAAGAAAAGATCAAGCCTAACACAAAGCTCATCTTATGCGAGAGCCCCGGCTCTATACTTTATGAGATCATCGACTTGCCAAAGCTATGCCAAATCGCACACTCTCATAATATCCCAGTTGCGATCGACAGCACGTATAGCTCAGGGTATTTGCTAAATCCTATGAAATTTGGCGTCGATATAGTTGTCATCGCTGCTACGAAATACCTAAGCGGACACAGCGACCTTACTATGGGGGCGGTCATAATAAACGAAAAAGAGTGGAAAAATTTCAACAAACTTCCTGAAATTTTCGGCTTCACGGCAAGTCCGGATGACGCATATCTTGTCTTGCGCGGTATGAGAACACTTGGAGTGAGATTTAAAGCTCACGAAAAATCCGCCAAAGAAGTGGTAGAATTTTTCAAAACCAGAAAAGAGATAAAAACGATATTTTATCCCGCTTTAAAAACCCATCCTAATCATGAAATTTTCGTGCGCGATCACAAAGGCGCAAACGGCATGATCACGATAGAATTTGCAGACGGTATCGACAGGCAAAAGGCAATAAAATTTGTAGATGATCTTAAATTTTTCTCTATCGGCGCTTCTTGGGGCGGATATGAGAGCTTGGCTACGGTTACCGTTCCGCCTAGGACGGCAACGGATTGGAGCAAGAGAGGGCCGTTTGTGAGATTTCACATCGGGCTTGAAGACAGCGACGATCTAATAGACGATCTTGCTCAGGCATTAGATAAAATAAAAGGATGAGCGATGCAAGTAAGTGTATTTGATATGACGATACTTAGAGATGCTTGGAGCACCGCACAGATGAGAGAAATTTTTTGCGAAGAAAATAGGATACAAAAGTGGCTGGACGTTGAAGCCGCTCTTGCCAAAGCACAAGCAAAGCTTAAAATCATCCCCAAAGACGCCGCCGATGAGATCGTAAAAAAGGCGCATTTTAAATTTATGGATATAGATTTTATTTTAAGCGAATTTAAAAAGACAAAGCATCCTTTGGTGCCTACCGTGCGGGGGTTAGAGCGAGCTTGCGAAAACGGGCGGGGCGAATTCGTGCATTTTGGAGTCACAACCCAAGACATCATCGACACCGGGCTTGTTTTGCAGTTTAAAGAGGGGCTAAATTTGATAAAAAGCGAGCTAAAAGAGATCGCGAAAGCCCTTTTAAAACTTACAAAAGAGCACAAAAACACCCCGATGATGGGGCGCACACTCTCGCTTCAAGCTTTGCCTATCACATTCGGGCACAAGAGTGCCATTTGGCTATCGGAGCTAAATAGGCATTTTGATAGGATAGAGGAGCTTGAATCAAGGCTTTATGTTGGCTTGATAGTAGGAGCTGTGGGCACGAAAGCGTCGTTTGGTGAAAAATATAGCGAGCTTGAAGAGCTGGTAAATGAGCTACTCGGTCTAAAAACAGCCGATATTTCTTGGCAGCCAGCTAGGGATAGATTTATCGAGCTTGGCTATGTTTTGGGAAATATAAACGCCACTTTCAACAAGATCGCTCATCAAATTTTACTAATGTCGCACAATGAATTTGACGAGCTTGCCGAGCCGTTTAGTAAAGGTCAAGTAGGAAGCTCCACGATGCCGCACAAAAGAAATCCTGCCATCAGTGAAAATGCTGTTACCGTAAGTAACACGCTAAAAGCAAATTTAGCTATACTCTCCGACATCGAAAGACACGAGCACGAAAGAGACGGGCAGGTCTGGAAAATGGAGTGGAAGCTGCTGCCTGAAATTTTCTTAATGCTCTCCGTGGTGCTAGCGAATATGAAAACGGCACTATCTGGTCTTGAAGTCAAAAAAGAAAGTATGCTTAAAAATTTAAATCTGCTTGGTGGCTATGTTTTGGCTGAAAGGGTGATGTTTGCGCTGGCTGGGAAGCTTGGCAAACAGCATGCGCACGAAGTGGTGTATCAAGCCGCGATGAAAGGCATAGAAAATCATCTAAGCTTTAAAGAGGTACTTTTAAAAGACGAGACGGTATCAAAAATTTTAAGCAATGATGAGATAGAAAAGTTGCTCGATGCGACTACTTACGTCGGATACGCGCCAAAACTCGTGGATGATTTTTTAGAAAAGATCAAAGACGCTAAAATTTTAAAGTAGATTTTATGTATTCGGATGACATAGCCCGGTTTGTATCGAATTTAAAATTTGATCGAATTCCAAAAGATGTAATCTCGCGCGCAAAAGAGTTGATGCTAGACTGCGTGGGTGTAGCGATCGCAGGAAGCAGTGAGATGAGCGTAAAAAACGCTATAAAGGCTTTGGAAAAACTACCAAGCTCAAAAGGAGAGTGTAAAATTTGGGGGCATAGAAAAAAGCTCGCCCCAAATTTTGCCGCCATGATAAACGCGATAAGCTCTCACGCGCTTGATTTTGACGATACGCATACAGGGGCGATCGTGCATGCAAGCGCGATACTAACGCCACTTTGTCTAAGTTACGCGGATTTTTTAAACATTTCTCACAAGAGAATTTTGACTGCATTTGTAGCCGGTTGGGAGGTCGCGGCACGCGTGGGGATCGCCTCAAAGGGCGGCTTTCACAAGCGAGGTTTTCATACCACCGCAATCGCCGGGATATTTGGCGCGACCGCCGCGGCAAGCGTGATATTCGGGCTAGATAAAAACGAATGCGTAAATGCTTTGGGGCTTGCCGGAAGCTACGCCGGCGGGATAAACGAGTTTTTATCAAACGGCTCGAACTCGAAAGTTATCCACGTAGCAAACTGCTTAAATAACGCCATTATGGCTACAAATTTTGCAAAGTGCGGTATGAGCGGACCCGCAAGCGTTTTTGAAGGTCGCGATAATATCTTTAAGACCTTTGGCGTGGAGAGCGAATGCGACAAAAAGGGGCTTACAAAGGGGCTTGGTAAAATTTGGCAAACGATGCAGGTATCGATAAAGCCCTATCCAAGTTGTCATTTTGCGCACGGACTGATCGAGTGCGCGATCTTGCTGAGAAATGACGGGCTAAAAAGCGATGACATAAAAAGCATAAAATGTTTCGTAAATGGCGTGGCGGCAAATTTTATCTGCGATCCGATGGACGCCAAATACGCCCCCAAAACCGCTTATGAAGCGAAATTTTCCATGCCGTTTTTGATGGCTCTTGCGTTTTTTGACGGCAAGATAGAGATCAAAAGCTACGAAAATTTAAATAGAGCGGACGTGATAAATTTCGCAAAAAAGATAAGCTACGAAAGGCGCGAAAACAGCGGATTTCCAAAATATTTCCCGGGGCATATCGAGGCTATCTTAAATAGCGGTGAGAGCCTGAAAAAGGACGTTTTTATAAATAGAGGAAATTTTGACAATCCACTTGGTATAGATGAAATTTTTGAAAAATTTACGCGCTGTGTCGGCGCAAAAATGAGTCCGAATAAAATTTTAGCCCTCAAAAACGCTATTGCAAACTATGAAAATTTAAAAGAGCCTTTAGATAAAATTCTATAAGATTTATGCCTTTAATTCGTCTTTGATTTCTAAAACTTTGTTATAATACCCCAAAATTTGTAAGAATTTTAGGATTTAAAGGATTGGAAATGGATAGAGTTTTTTTATCTCCGCCAAATATGAGCGGACGTGAGCAAGACTACATCGCAGAAGTCTTTAAAAGCAACTACATCGCCCCGCTTGGCGAATATGTCAATAAATTTGAAAACAGCATAAAAAGCTACACGGGCGCGCACGATGCCTTGGCGCTTAGCGCGGGCACTGCCGGGCTGCACCTCGCACTTCGCGTGCTTGGGGTAACAGCTGGCGATCTCGTGCTCGCGAGCAGTTTTACCTTTATGGCGTCCGTTAGTCCGATACTTTATGAAAAGGCGACTCCCGTTTTCATCGACTGCGACGAGAGCTGGAATCTAAGCCCCGAGCTGCTTAAAAAAGCGATCGCAAATTTACCTAAAAAGCCAAAAGCGCTCGTGCTCACGCACCTTTACGGACAGGCGGCAAAGATGAAAGAGATTTGCCAAATTTGCCAAAACGAGGGCATAGATCTGGTGGAGGACGCAGCCGAGGCGTTAGGCGGATTTTACGGCGGCAAGGCGCTTGGCACGTTTGGTAAATTTGGCGTTTATAGCTTTAATGGCAACAAGATCATCACGACTTCGGGCGGCGGTATGCTGGTTGGCGACACGACAGGCGTTGAGAAGGCGAGGTATTACAGCACGCAAGCGCGCGAGCCACTACTTCACTACGAGCACAAAGACTACGGATACAACTACCGCCTAAGCAACGTCCTAGGCGCGATAGGAACGGCGCAGATGGAGGTCTTGGAGCAGCGCGTAATACAAAAAAGAAGGGTCTTTGAAATTTACGAGCGCGAGCTGGGCGGGGTATTAGAATTTATGCCTGAAATTTCAAATTCGCGCGGCAACCGCTGGCTGACGACTGGTGTCTTTAAACAAAAAGGCGCGCACCTGCGAGTCATCGACGCACTGGCAAAGGCAAACATCGAGAGCCGTCCGCTTTGGAAGCCTATGCACATGCAGCCTGTGTTTAAGGGCGCGCTTGGTTTCATTGACGGCACGAGCGAAGAGCTGTTTGAGCGCGGTATCTGCCTGCCAAGCGGCTCAGATATGAGCGAGGCTACGCAGGCTAGAGTGATAGATATCGTAAAGGAAAACGCGTAGATGTTTCAGGCGACGAAGCTAAAACGGCTCATTTTCTTTCTCGTAGGCGACGCGGTCATATTTATCGCCTCGATATACGCGGCGTATCTTTTGAGATTTAACGGAGGGATACCTGAAATTTACCTGCAAGGGCTATTTATAACCGCCGCTTTTCTCGTGGTCTTTAAGCTCGTTTTCATGTGGCTTTTTAAAATTTACAAGGTGCCTTGGAGATTTTTCGGACTTAACGAAGCGCGTAAAATTTTCCTCGTGCATCTAAGCGCAGCCGCGGCGTTCATGCTCGTTTTTTTCATCTTGCAAGATTTTTTAAACCCGTATCCAAGAAGCGTCATTTTGATAGACATGCTGATTTCATGCCTGCTTGTGGGCGCTCTTAGGATATCAAAACGTATGTTCATAGACTTTTCAAACCGCCCTCACAAGGGCGAGCCTTGCATCGTCTTAGGCGCTACGACGAAGGCGCTTCATGTCTTAAGCGGGCTAAAACAGGGCTATCTCGACTTTTACGCAGTCGGTGTAGTCGATGGCAGGAGCGATCTGGTCGGCACTTACTGCGACGGCTTTTTGGTGCAGGATAAGAGTGAAATTCCGACCCTCATCAAAGAATACAACGTCAAAACCGCCATCATCGCGCTAGCTTTGGAACAAGACGACCTTCAGGCTTTGTTTGACGAGCTTACGGGTTACGGCATAAGAGACATCAAGCTCTTTTCGCTCATCGAAAAAGAGCCGATAAAGGACATCTCTATCGAGGATCTGCTCGCTAGAAAGCCAAAAGATCTAAACCCTGAAGTGATCTCGAATTTCTTAAAAGATAAAGTCGTTTTGGTCACGGGAGCCGGTGGCAGCATAGGTAGCGAGATATGCAAGCAGTGTTTGAATTTTGGCGTGAAAGAGCTAATAATGGTCGATCATAGCGAATTTAACCTCTATAAGATCGGCGAAGACACCAAAGATAGGCGAACGATAAGTAAGCTCATAAATATCGTGAATTTTAAGGACTTTGAGGAAATTTTCACTCAGTTTAGACCTCAGATCGTCATCCACGCAGCCGCGTATAAGCACGTGCCCCTTTGCGAGCTAAACCCTCGCTCGGCGGTCGAAAACAACATACTAGGCACCAAAAATACGATCGATCTATCTAAAAAATACGGCGTCAAAAAGATCGTCATGATCTCATCTGACAAAGCCGTTCGTCCGACAAACATAATGGGGACGACAAAGCGAGTTTGTGAGCTTTACGCGCTAAATTCCAACGAAAAAGGCGCTTGCGAGATCGTTTGCGTGCGTTTTGGCAACGTCCTTGGTAGCAGTGGTAGCGTCATACCTAAATTTAAAGCGCAGATCGCCGCAAATAAGCCTCTCACCGTCACACATCCTGACATCACACGCTACTTCATGCTCACATCGGAAGCCTGCCAGCTCGTGCTACAAGCCGCGTCCATCGCAAATGGCGGAGAGCTTTTCGTGCTTGATATGGGCGAGCCGGTAAAGATCGTCGATCTTGCTAAAAAGATGCTTCTACTTTCCAACAAAGAGCATTTGGGTATCGAATTTGTAGGGCTTAGGACCGGTGAGAAGCTCTACGAAGAGCTACTCATAAACAAAGACGACGTAAAGACGAAATTCGAGTCCATCTTCGTCACTCACTCCTCGCCTTACGATATCGCCGTTTTAAACGAGCAGATCGCTCATTTGCTCGAGCTTGAAGACGATGACATCGCGGGCGAGCTAAAAAAAATAGTGCCTGAATTTAACCACGCACTAAATTTAAAAGGATAAATTTGGTAATAAAAGACATCCAGCGTTTCAGCGATACCCGCTACAAGGCGCGCGCATATATCTGCTATCTTTTTAGTCGCAACCTTCCAAACCACCTGCCCGGCGTCTCGCTCGCCTCGATAAAAAGCGGCTTTGAAAAGATCAGTCGCGAGATAGAAAATTTCGACGCATTTTACGTGCTGGACGAGAACGGCATACAGCTGGAAAACGCGATCAGCCTAAACAAAAAATACGAGGTCGGCGAGGGCGAGGATCGCTCGAATAAGGCTTATTATTATCTGGCAGTGCGTGAAAAACGCTGCGTGCTGAGCGACCCCTATCCTTCGAGCCTGAACGCAAATTTATGTGTCACGGCGAGCGTGCCGATATATGATGACGCTGGCAGGCTTAAATTTATCGCCTGCATCGATATTTCGCTAGAAAATATCCTCACGATGACCGACTCTGGCGAGCTGGAAAATTATTTTGGTAAATTTTTAAAGGCGGTTTATAGCCTCTTTTGCGCCGCACTTTTTATGATCTGTGCGTTTTTGTTTTGGCACGGGGTGAAGGACTTTATCCTCACAAGCATCGAATATATCGACATCGAGGAGATATTTTCATCGACTATCATCTTAACGCTAGCCTTAGCGATATTTGATCTGGTTAAAACGATATTTGAAGAGGAGGTCATCGGCAAAAATCACGACGAAAACAGCGTCGTTTATAAGACGATGGTGCGATTTATCGGCTCGATCATCATCGCCCTTGCGATCGAAGCGCTCATGCTTGTATTTAAATTTGCCATCACCGCGCCCGAAAACATCATAAACGCGATCTATCTCATCGGCGGCGTGGCGGTGCTGATGATAGCACTTAGCGTCTATCTTTTTAGCGTCAAAAGGCAGGAGAAATGATCGGTATCATCGATTATGGCGCGGGAAATTTACAAAGTGTGATGAACGCGTTTGAGAAGCTAAATTTAAGCGCGCGGCTTGTAAGAAACGCCGAGGAGCTCGTAAAATTTGAGCGCATTATCTTGCCGGGCGTTGGGGCGTTTGGCGAGGCGATGAAAAAGCTAAAATCTGCAAATTTAGACGAAGCGATCAAAGATTTCGTCGCGAGCGGAAGACCGTTTTTAGGCATTTGCCTTGGCATGCAGCTGCTTTTTGAAAAGAGCAGCGAATTTGGCGAGCATGCTGGGCTTGGCTTGCTTCGCGGCGAGGTGGTTAAATTTGACGACGCTAAATTTGACGAGCCGTTAAAAGTGCCGCACACCGGCTGGAACGTGATAAATTTCGTGCGCGAAAGGCCTATAAATCGCGGGCTCAAAAAGAGCGAATATCTTTACTTCGTGCATAGCTACCACGTTGTCTGCGATGAAAATGCCGTGCTTGGCAGTAGCGAATACGGCTATAAATTTACGAGCGCGGTAGCGATTGATAACGTCTTTGGCTTTCAGCCACACCCCGAGAAAAGCCACGACACGGGACTAAAAATTTTACAAAATTTTGGGAGGCTTTGATGGAGATTTTCCCCGCGATCGATCTAAAAGAGGGTAAGGCGGTGAGGCTTAGTAAGGGCGAGATGAGGAGTGCGAAAATTTACTCTCACGCCCCGCAGGAGTTAGCAAAAATTTTTGAGGGTTACGGCGCAAAATGGCTGCACGTCGTCGATCTAGACGGTGCGTTTGCCGGCGAGACGGTAAATTTTGACGTGGTCGAAAAGATCATAAAATCCACAAATTTAAAGGTGCAAATCGGCGGAGGCATACGCGACGAAGCGCGCATAAAACGCTATCTTGACATCGGAGCTAGCCGCGTGATCTTGGGCTCAGTCGCGCTAAACGAGCCAAATTTCGTCCGCAAGATGGCTAAAATTTATCCAGTCGTTGTCGGCATCGACGCAAAAGATGGCTTTGTCGCGACGCAGGGCTGGGCAGAGGTCTCGCAGATGAGAGCTAGCGAGCTGGCGGCTAAATTTGCGGATGCTGGCGTGAAAGCGATAATCTGCACCGACATCGCAAAGGACGGCATGCTAGGTGGCGTGAATTTAGACTTCACGCTTGAAATAGCGCGTGCAAGCGGCGTGGATACGATCGCAAGCGGTGGCGTGAAAGATATGAGCGACATCGTGCGACTAAAAGACAGTGGCGAAGTAGCCGGCGTGATCGTGGGAAAGGCGTATTACGAGGGCAAAATCGACCTAAAAGAGGCTTTTAGAAAAGTTTTATAATTAAAGCTTTGATAAATTTAAAATTTGATAGAATAGAGCAATTTTTACTAAAAGGATATTGTGTGAAGATTTTGGTTGTAGATGACAGCTCGACGATGAGAAGAATCATAAAAAATACTTTACAAAGACTTGGACATCAAGAAATTTTAGAGGCCGAACATGGGCTTGAAGCATGGAATTTGATGGCGCAACATAGCGATATAGATGTGCTCATCACCGACTGGAATATGCCTGAGATGAACGGGCTGGAGCTGGTTAAAAAGGTTCGCGCCGAGCAAAAATACGTCGATATGCCTATCATAATGGTAACGACAGAAGGCGGTAAAGCCGAAGTCATCACCGCTTTGAAGGCTGGTGTGAACAACTACATCGTCAAGCCTTTTACGCCGCAAGTTTTAAAAGAGAAGCTTGAAGACGTTCTTGGTTGATGAAAGATAAATTCTACGAATTAAGCATCAAAACATCGGAATTTTACGATGAGATTTTGGAGCTTGTCTTCTCTTTCGGGACTACTTGCCTAGAAGAGCTGGACAACGAAATAATATTGCGAGACGAGGACGATCTAAGCCAAATCGAATGGGGCGTGAACGAATACGCCAAGAGGCTCTGCACAGCGCTAGAAAAGCCAAACGATATCCGAACAAAACTCAGCATAAAAGAAAACAAAGACTGGATAAACGAATACAAAAAGGCAGTCAAGCCTATCCTTTTAGATAAAATTTACATCCGTCCAAGCTGGGAAAACGAGCTAAAGGGCGTGACAAACATCATAATAGACCCGGCGCTAGCCTTTGGGTCGGGCCATCATGAGAGCACAAGCTCTTGTTTGCTGTTTTTGCAAAAATATGCAAAAAACGGCGATAAGGCACTTGATGTAGGTTGCGGAAGTGGGATTTTAAGCATCGCGCTCGCTAAGCTTGGCTGCGATGTCGAGGCCTGCGACACTGACGAGCAAGCCATCGAGAGCTCTAAAAGCAACGCTATGCTAAATGGCGTAAATTTTAGTAAAATTTGGGTCGGTTCCATTGCAAATTTAGATAAAAAATACGACATAGTCGTGGCAAACATCATCGCAGACGTGATATTCATGCTTGCAAACGATCTAAAGCGTGCATTGAAAGATGGCGCATATCTCATACTTTCGGGGATCTTGACCAAGTATGAAGAGCGGATAAAAGAGACTTTTAAACAGCTTGATCTGATCGAGAAAAAAGAGCTTGGCGACTGGGTCAGCTTTGTTTTTAAAAATAAGAGGAAATGAATGAATAATCAAAATAATAAAAATCAAAACAATGGCGACAATAACGGCTTTTTTAATAAAAATCCGATACTGATTTTTGCGATTTTCGCCATAATCATCGTGCTTGCTTTTAGAAGCTTTACTGGTGATAGCATGGGCTCTATCGCTATGGGCTCACAGGCTCAAAGCAAGGTCATACCGTATTCCGAATTTAAAGACATGCTAAAAGCGAAGCAAATAAACGAGGTCGCGATCTCCGATAGCACGATAAGAGCCGCCGGGCACGATAAAACGGTTTACATCATAAAGCGTGTCAGCGATCCTACGCTAATTAGCCTACTTGAGCAAAACAACGTCGCATACAGCGCTTATAGCGATACTAATTGGTTCACCGAGCTACTGTTTTCATGGGTACTTCCTGTGTTTATATTCTTTGGTATCTGGATGTTTTTGGCTAGCAGGATGCAAAGAAATATGGGCGGGGGCATACTCGGCATAGGAAGCGCGAAAAAGCTTATAAATTCCGAGAAGCCAAAGGTGAAATTTGACGATGTGGCAGGCGTGGAAGAGGCTAAAGAAGAGGTTCAAGAGATAGTCGATTATCTAAAAAGCCCGGATAAATATCTAAATTTAGGAGCGAAAATACCAAAAGGAATTTTGCTCGTAGGACCTCCTGGAACAGGCAAAACGCTTTTAGCCAGAGCCGTTGCCGGCGAAGCTGATGTGCCGTTTTTTTCTATGTCGGCCTCAAGCTTCATAGAGATGTTTGTTGGTGTGGGCGCCAGCCGCGTGCGCGATTTGTTTGAAAATGCGAAAAAAGAGGCGCCGGCGATCGTGTTTATCGACGAGATAGACGCGATAGGAAAGAGTAGAAATTCCGGCCCAATGGGAGGAAACGACGAGCGCGAGCAGACGCTTAATCAACTACTTTCCGAGATGGACGGGTTTGACGCTGACAAATCGCCTGTCATCGTCATCGCAGCTACGAACAGACCCGAAATTTTAGACGCTGCGCTTTTAAGACCCGGTAGGTTTGATAGACAGGTGCTTGTCGATAAGCCTGATTTTAAGGGGCGCTGTGATATATTGAAAGTGCATATGAAAGATGTCAAGATAGGCAAAGACGTCAGCCTCGAGGAGATCGGGCGTCTTACGACCGGGCTTGCAGGAGCCGATCTTGAAAATATCATAAACGAGGCCGCGCTCCTTGCCGGACGCAAGTCAAAGCCTTTCGTCGAGCAAGCCGACCTAGTAGAGGCAGTCGAGCGCTCTATCGCGGGCTTGGAGAAAAAGTCGCGCCGTGTAAATCCGAAAGAAAAAAAGATAGTCACCTATCACGAGTGCGGCCACGCCCTCATCGCCGAGATAACCAAAGGCGCAAAAAAGGTCACCAAGGTTTCCGTCGTCCCACGCGGCCTTGCGGCACTTGGCTATACGCTAAATACGCCTGAAGAAAATAAATTTATGATGCAAAAGCACGAGCTCATAGCCGAGGTCGATGTGCTTCTTGGCGGACGCGCTGCCGAGGAAGTTTTCATAAAAGAAATTTCGACCGGCGCCAGCAACGACCTTGAGCGAGCGACTGACATCATAAAAGCCATGGTAAGCATGTATGGAATGAGCGATGTTGCCGGACTTATGGTGCTTGAAAAGCAGCGAGCGACATTTTTAAACGGCGGACAGAGCATAAAAGATTACAGCGATAAGATGGCTGAAAAGGTTGATGACTTCGTAAAAAGCATGCTTCATGAGAGGTATTCCGCCGTTTTGGAAGCACTTGAAATTTATAGCGGTGCGATAGAAAGTATGGTAAGCGCGCTTTACGAAGAGGAGACTATCGAAGGCAAGAGAGTCCGCGAGATCATTAAAGCTTATGAGGAGCAAAACGGACTTGAAACTCGCCTAGTCTCAAACGACGAGCATAGCGAATTTGACGGACACGCCAAACAAGGTCAAAAAGAGGACTGAAAATGACAGGATATATCGCGAGATACGGCTATAAATGTATCGTATTTTCGGGCATTCTATTGCTTTTGTCATTGCTATTTGGCTTTTTGCCGCTATTTTTTACGGTGATTTTCATCCTGACATTGTATTTTTTTAGAGACCCGGAGCGAGTGCCTTATACAGATGACGAGCTAGCTTTGCTATCGCCTATCGACGGTAAGATTGCCGATATTTCTCTTTCAAATTTTGAAGGAGACGACGTTACCAAGATCGTGATAGAAAAATCGTTTTTTGGCGTTGGTTCGCTTCGTGCGCCGTGCGATATGCAAATTTTGGATATTCGCCGTAGGCACGGGCTGTTTTTGTGCAATCATATGAAAATTTCAGAGGCTCTCAACGAGCGAGCTTTGCTAGTTTGTCAAAGTGGCTCGCTAAAATTTGCGATGCGCATAATCGCGGGAGTCTTTAGCAAAAGGCTTTTTTTAGATAGAGTTCAAAATTTAAAGGCCGCTCGTAAATTTGGTTTCCTGGGCTGCGGTATAGTGGTGATGTTTTTGCCAAAAGATACTAAAATTTGCGTAAGCTTGGGCGAAAAGCTAAAAGCCGGCGAGCTTTTGGGTTATTTTGATAAAAAGGATAGATGATGAATAGCTTACAAAAGATGCAGCTTATGTATATCTTGCCAAATTTATTTACCGCTGCGAGCGCATTTTTGGGCGTCATAAGCGTTATCTCGTCTATCCAGGGCAACTACACCAAAGCGATCATTTATGTCGTTTTATCTCTCGTGCTTGACGGACTTGATGGACGCGTAGCCAGACTAACGAAAACTACCAGTAAATTTGGCGTAGAATTTGACAGCTTGGCCGATCTGGTCGCATTTGGCGTCGCACCGGCCATTTTGTTTTACATCGTCATCGGAGTGCAGTTTGGTAAATTTGGAGCGCTGATAGCTGCGATGTTCGTAGTTTTTGGAGCTATCAGACTTGCTAGATTTAACGTAACTACGGGCACCTACGAACCAAACGTTTTCATCGGGCTTCCTATACCGACGGCCGCGATAGTCAGCGTCCTTTGGATCGGCGTGTATCTTGATTATGAAATTTTGCAAGGATTCGAGTGGTTTTACGTCCTTTTACAAAGCGTCTTGGCGGTTTTGATGGTCAGTAACATCCGCTATCCAAGCTTTAAAAAGATGAATTTAAAACAAACTCACGTTATGCGCATACTAGTCGTTTTGGTGGTAGCATTTTCCATGCTTTATCTTTATCCCTTTGAAAGCGCGACGATAGTTATGAGCGTTTACACTTTATATGGTATAATTAGGGCGGCCATAATGTTTAGCAAAAATTCTAAGAAAAAGGAGAGCGAATGAGCGATGCAGGTATCATAAAATCGCGTAAATTCTTGCCTAAAATCGAAATCAAAAACTCTCTACTGCTACTTTGGTAGCAAATACTCACTCTAAAACTAACCCCAAAATTTTAAAATTCACACTAAGGATAAAAAATGGATAATAAAATAATAATTTTTGATACGACATTAAGAGACGGTGAGCAAAGTCCGGGAGCTTCGATGAATACGGCTGAAAAGCTTCAAATAGCGCTTCAGCTAGAAAGGCTTGGCGTAGATGTCATGGAGGCTGGTTTCGCGGCGGCAAGCCCCGGGGATTTTGACGCGGTAAATCAAATAGCCAAACAAGCGTCCAATATAACCGTATGCTCGCTAGCTAGAGCCGTAGAGCGCGACATAAAGGCTGCCGGCGAGGCCTTGGCTCCCGCTAAACATAAGCGCATCCACACATTCATCGCCACAAGCCCTATCCATATGGAATTTAAGCTGAAAATGAAACCGGACGAGGTCATCAAACGCGCGATAGACGCCGTGAAATACGCCAAGAGCTTTTGCGATGATGTCGAGTTTAGCTGCGAGGACGCGTGCAGGAGCGAGATGAGCTTTTTAAAAGAAATTTGCGACGCCGCTATAAACGCTGGAGCAAAAACGATCAACATCCCCGACACCGTGGGGTATCTATATCCCGAGGAGATTACCGCTCGCATAGGAGAAATGGTTAAATTTATAAATGGTCGCGCAGTCGTCTCCGTGCATAATCACAACGACCTAGGCCTAGCTACGGCAAACTCGCTAGCCGCGATAAAAGCGGGCGCAAGGCAGGTTGAGTGTACGCTAAACGGTATCGGCGAGCGTGCGGGAAATGCCGCGCTTGAAGAGATCGTGATGGCGATAAAGACGCGTCAAGACGTGTTCGCTCCACTTTATACGGACATCATATGCAAGGAAATTTATCCGACTTCGCGTCTCATCGCTAGCATCACCGGCATCGAGCCTCAGCCAAACAAAGCGATCGTGGGTAAAAACGCCTTTGCTCATGAAAGCGGCATACACCAAGACGGCGTGCTAAAACATAAAGAGACCTACGAGATCATCTCGGCCGAGAGTATCGGGCTTGAGAAAAATTCGCTCGTGCTCGGCAAACATAGTGGCCGTCACGCGTTTAAAGATAAGCTTGCCACACTTGGGTTTGACCTTGAAAGTGAGGCTTTAAATACTGCGTTTGAGAAATTTAAAGATCTTGCGGACAAGAAAAAGGAAATTTTCGATGATGATTTGCGTGCGCTCGTGGCTGAAGAGATAACCAAGATACCGCAAGCTTACGAGATAGTAAGACTACTTCAAAGTAGCTGCAACAACGCTCTGGCAAGCGCATCCGTAAGCATAAAGCATGATGATGAGGTCGTAAGCGACTCTGCACTTGGAAACGGCACTGTCGATGCGATATTTAAGGTCGTAGATAGGATAAGCGGAGTTAGCGGCATACTAAAAGATTATAAAGTCACCGCCGTTTCACAGGGTAAAGACGCTTTGGCCAAGGTCGATGTGAAGGTCGAATTTGAGGGCTTTAACGCGGTCATGGGGCACGGACTTGACATAGATACGATGATGGCTAGCGCAAAGGCGTATGTAGGGGCGCTAAATAGCTTTTTGAAAATGAGAAGGAATTGATTTGAAATTTAGCCCGCTTTATGAGGCGGGCATCATCAGTAGCGATAAGTAAGTAAGTATTATTCAAATTTTACGATATAATTACACAATAAAAATTTAATACTTCAAGGACATTGTATGGATCTATCTACGATACTTGGGATGCTTCTGTCAGTCACTAGTATCTCTATAGGCGATATCTTGGAGGGTGGAAGCCCCCTTCATGTCATTCATGTCTCGTCACTGCTTATCGTTATCCCGACTGCTATATTTTCGGCTATGACATCTACTAATAAAAAATTTATAAAGCCTGCTTTCAAGGAGTTAAAAATCATTTTTAAAGGCACCGGTACCGACGTGCCAAAGCTGATAAAAGAGCTCATCGACCTCTCTGTCACCGCACGTAGAGACGGGCTTTTGGCGCTTGAGCCAAAGGTAGCTACTATCGAAGATGAATTTTTAAAGAGTGCGATGATGATGCTAGTCGACGGTCAGCCAATAGGCGACATCAGAGAAAATATGGAGATCAAGATAGAACAGCTTGAAGAGTATTAT
Source organism: Campylobacter sp. FOBRC14 (assembly GCF_000287855.1). Classification (NCBI taxonomy): domain Bacteria; kingdom Pseudomonadati; phylum Campylobacterota; class Epsilonproteobacteria; order Campylobacterales; family Campylobacteraceae; genus Campylobacter; species Campylobacter sp. FOBRC14. The sequence goes on from NZ_ALJJ01000017.1 coordinate 93,042, forward strand.
CACGAGTGCGGGCACTTTTGGATCAAGACTGGCGAGAGCTGCCCGACGTTTGGGCTAGTCGGAGCGGTCATGGGTCTGATGCTGGCTCTTGCCTTGCTTGATGATCCTGCGGCTATGGCGGCTGGTATCGCCGGTGCATTTACCGCAACGGTGACTGGTATCATGGGTGCGTATGCGATCTTTGGTCCTTGGGGAGCTAAGATAATGGCAAATGCAAAAGACATAATAAGAACTAAAACCGTGATCATAGAGGCGGTCACGGGCATAGCAGAAGGTGCAAACCCGAGGAATTTAGAAGAGAGGCTGTTTAACTTCCTTTCGCATGACGAGCCGGCTCAGTCGCAATTTAACAAGTAGGTAAAAATGGGTAAAAAATGTAAAAAACAAGAGTGTCCGGCCGGCGAGAAATGGGCCGTTCCTTATGCGGACTTCCTCTCTTTGTTGCTCGCGCTTTTCATCGCACTTTACGCTATATCGGCTGCAAATACCGAAAAAGTCAAGGCTTTAAAGACGGAATTTATTAAAATTTTTGACTATCCGGCGAGTAAAACTACCGACAACATCGTCTCTCAAGGCAACAAAGAATCAAATGCCAAAAACGATGCCAAATCACAGCTCGAACAACTAAAAGCCGCTAACGCCGAGCAAGAGCAGACCATAAAAGAGCTTAAAGCGATGCTGGATCAAAGCGAGGGGCAAATTTCGCTTGATATGCCAGACGGCGTTAGTTTTAAAGCTGGCGAGACGCAAGTAACGGATCAAAATTCCATTGAATTTATAAAAACAACGGCAAAGATAGCAAATAAATTGCCTCAAAATATCTCTGTCGAGATCAGAGGCTACACCGGCGGCTCGGCAAACGGGCTGGAAAGCTTTGAACTAGGGTATAAACGAGCTATGAGCGTCGCTCAAATTTTGGCTGATGATGGCTTGGACGCCTCTAGGATGCGCATCGTCTCATACGGTAACGAGCCTGCTCCAAAGAGCGTCTCTGGCAGCGACAGCAATAGAGTTCAGATATTTTTTAAAGTCGATAAAAACGATACTAAGACGCAAAAATCTGTCCTTGACGCCTTAAAAGGGCTACGATAAAATAGCCCTTCATCTATCTTTTGCGTGATTTATCATAAAATCAAAAAATTCGCTTTTAAATTCAGTATTTTTTATGAGCTCATACTGTATGAGCGCCGCCTCTATGTTCCCGACCTCTTGATAAAGATATCCAAGTGCTACGCGACTTTCGTAGGAATTTGGATCGGTTAGCTTGGATAGCTCTAAAAGCGCGATCGCGTTTTGCGGCTTGTTCGCACCCGTGGCTGCTACCGCGGCTAAAAATAATGTGCCCGCATCTTGCACCTTAAACTCATCGATCGCTTTATTGTAAAGCCTAAACGCGTCATCGAAGTCATTGGTGAAAATTTCGACATAGGCAAGCGTTTGGACGATATTGGCATTCGCCGGTGCGATGCGCAGCTGCTCTTTTAGTTTGTCGCGTTCGTAGTTTAAGAGCCCGGCGATTTGCAAGAGTTTGATGTATTGCTTGCGGATGATGCTGGCTCCGTGGTAAAAGGCGCTTGAGTCAAGCTGCCTGTCTTTGAAATAAATTTGAATGGCTCTGGCGTATTCTTTGACGCTTTTTTGCTGATTGTTCGCGATGAAATTTAGGATGTTGGTGATGATATCGTTTGGTAAAATTTGCATCAGCTGCTTCGTTTTTTCACGCATCATCTCATCTTGCGAGGTCATCTTTGCGATGATCGTATCAAAGGCCAAATTTAGCGTATTTTGATCCTTTGGCTCTTCAAGCCACCTTAGCATCGCACTTTGGTTACCACTTACCAGGCTAAGTAGCGCAGCGTAAATATTTACCGGCTTTAAATTTTTATCGTTTTCTAAATTTTCACCTATCTCCTCGATGAGCTTTGGATCGACGCTGTGGGTCATATCCATACTGATCGCGCAAAAAACGCCCGCTAAATGGTTATTCACGTCAAGATGATAGCTCGTTATGAAATGCTTTGCAGCCAGACTGAAATTCCCAAGCTGTGCGTAGCTAAGCGCTAGGTTGTATTGAAGTATCGAGTGGTTTGGATAGAGCTTGACAAGGGCCTCGAAGTCGCGATTGGCCTCTTTTAGCTGGTAGTTTAGCGCTTTTGCGATGGCGCTGCTTAGCTCTATGTTTACCTTTGACATGGTCGCACTCTTGCTTAGATAGTCGTTTGCCGCCGAGGTATCGTCTAGAAATACACTGACTCCGCCTTTTCTGATGTATTCCACGCTTTGTTTAGCGTCAAAGACTTTGTAAGGTGCGAAGTAAAACAGCGTCTCGTATCTTCTGATTTTATTGAAAAACATATCGTCGTTAAAGTGTAGCTGGGCTAAATTTACATCAAACAGCTCGGGATTTAGTATCGTTTTTATCTTGTAAATTTTGCTTGGCTTTAACGGATCGATCGAGTAAATATCCCTTATGAAAGCCGCTGCGTCCTTGTAGTAGCCGGTTTTTAGATCTATTAGCGCCGCTATCATTTTGATGAGGTCAGGGTCGGTCGTGCTTTTGGCGGCTTTACTTAGATAATCGCGCGCCTTGTCGTAGTTTGCCTGCCTTGCGTAAAGCTGCGCGAGGGTGATGTTGGCGTTAAATTCCTTTTGGCTTTCGAGCTTTGCTATCGCCGCCTCGTCGTTGCCTAGAAGCGATAAAATTTTAGCGCTTAGGTAGACGTATTTGTCCTTGTAGTCATCTCCGCTAGGGTGCGAGAGAGCCTGCAAAGCCTCAAAATAGTTGCCTTTATAATAACTCACTAACGCGTAATAATAGCTATAAAGCGGCGAGCTCTCCTCATATTGCAAGAACGAGTTGGCAAGCCCGATGTAGTAGTTGAAATTTTTAGTGTTGTTTGACTCGAGCGAGCAAACGGCGGCGTTTATCGCGCTAACGGCGGTATTTTCATGATCGGCGATGGCTTTGGTGAAGGAGGTGATAGCTTCGGCGCATTTGCCTTGCTTCATTTGAGAGACGCCTAGATTGTAGTTTGAGAGCGACTCGTTGTAAACGGCTATATTTTCGTAAATTTTAAGCGCTTCGAATTTATTGCCCCTTTCGTAGAGCTGATTTGCCTTGCTGATCATGTCATCGATCTTGGAAGCGCCGAAATTTTGCGTTTTGTAGTTTTCCTCTATATTTTGGGCGAGCGTTGTCGTATCGATCGGCGGATTTTTATCCTTTTTCAGTAAAAATATAAGCAAAACCGCTACCAAAACGATCAGCACCAAAGCGCCAAGCCCTATGAAGATAAATTTTTTATTGCTCTTTTTTACCTTGATAGGCTCGGGGATATTTTCATCATTTAGCACATCGCCCGGCTGGATGCTCTCAAGAGATACGATCTCCTCGTTCACATCGGCGTTTGGCTGTTCGTTTTCCTCGCCGGGCGGCTTTAAGACTACGACTTCTTCATCGGCCACTACATATACCTTTTAAGAACGTCTGGGATCTCGATCGTCCCGTCTTGACGTTGATAGTTTTCCATTATGGCTATGAGCGTCCTGCCTACGGCTAGGCTGGAGCCGTTTAGCGTATTTACAAGGGCGTTTTTCTTGCCATCTTTGAAGCGAATTTTTGCTCGTCTGGCCTGAAAATCGCGTGTATTTGAGATGGAGCTTATCTCGCGATATTTGTTTTGAGACGGCAGCCAGACCTCAAGGTCGATCGTCTTTGCCGCACTAAAGCCAAGATCGCCGCTACAAAGCAGCATATGTCGGTGCGGTAAGCCAAGCGAAGTGAGCAGGTCGCTCGCGCAAGCGACCATTTCGTCTAAAATTTGCTCGCTTTGCTCGGGCTTTGTTATGCTTACAAGCTCGACCTTTTCAAACTGATGCTGGCGGATCATACCGCGCGTATCGCGACCGGCCGAGCCTGCCTCTTGACGAAAGCACGCCGAGTAGCAAGTCATCTTGATCGGTAAAATTTCAGCGTCTATTATCTCGTCGTTGTAGATATTAGTCACCGGCACTTCGCTAGTCGGGATCAAGTAAAGATCCTCGTCGCGCACCTTGTAAAGATCGTCCTCAAATTTTGGCAGCTGTCCGGTGCCGTAAAGCGTGTTTGAATTTACCAAAAACGGCACATTTACCAGCTCAAACCCTCGCGCGCTGTTAAAATCGATCATATAATTTACCAAAGCCCTTGAGAGCCTCGCCGCCTCGCCTCTTAAGATCGTAAAACGAGAGCCTGAAATTTTAGCTCCGCGCTCGAAATCAAGCCAGCCAAGCTGCTCTCCAAGCTCATAATGCGCCTTTGGCGTAAAAGAAAATTCTCGCGGATTAAGCACCTTTTTTATGCAGACATTATCCTCTTCGTCTCGGCCCAAAGGCACGTCATCGTCAGTGATATTTGGCACGTTTGAGGCGATATTATCTAGCTTTTCCTCGAGTACTCGTACGATTTCGTTTTGCGCACTAAGCGCTTCTTTGTTTTTACTAAGCTCCTCTTTTAGGTCCGTCACATCGCCGCCACTTCTAGTTAGTGCGCCTAGCTCTTTGCTCTTTGCGTTTTGCACGGCTTGGAAGTTTTCTAAAATTTGGCGCTGTTTTTTTAGCTCGTTAAACGTGTCAAGCAGGCTTTTTAGAACGTCTTCGTTTGTATTTTTGCCTCGAAGCTTGCTGACGAAATTTTCGTAATTGCTCTCAAGTAGTTTTAAATTTATCATCGCTTTTCCTATCTGTAAATTCCCGTTTTTTCTCGCACCTTTTCTATCAAAGGCAGCGCATAAATTCGCGCCTTGGCTGCACCTTCGTTCAAGATCTCCTTGACCTCGCCGAAGTGGTTCGTGTAATATTCAAATTTCTCTCTTGCGTCTTTAAAATACTCCCAAACAAGCTCGTTTAGGTAGGCTTTGAAGTGCCCGTGCCCTTCGCCGCCTTTTTCGTAGCGCGCTTGAAGTGCTTTTTGTCCGTCCTCGTCTAAAAACAGCTTTGCGATGTTATAAACGTTGCAGTTTTGCCACTGTTTTGGGGCTTCGAGCGGTTCGCTGGCCGTTACGATGGAGCCGATTTGTTTTTTGAGCGTTTTGGCGTCTGCGAAAATATCTATCGTGTTGCCGTAGCTCTTGCTCATTTTTGCGCCGTCTGTGCCCGGTACGGTAGCGACGTTCTCATCGACACGGTGAGTCGGTAGAGTTAAAATTTCGCCGTGTTCGTTATTGAATTTAAGCGCGATGTCGCGTGCTATCTCGACGTGCTGGATCTGATCCTTACCCACGGGCACGATCTGGGCGCTATATAGCAGTATGTCAGCCGCCATCAGCACCGGGTAGCTAAACAGTCCGTGGCTGGCGCCTATGCCCTTTGCGACCTTATCTTTGTAGCTGTGCGCGCGCTCTAGCAGGCCCATTGGAGTGTATTGGCTTAGCACCCAATAAAGCTCAAGCACCTCTTTGACGTCGCTTTGCACCCAAAATACACTTTTTTCAGGATCGATACCAAGCGCTAAAAACGCAGCCGCAGCTTCTAGCGTGTTTTGCCTGAGCGCCTTTGCGTCGCTTAGCGATGTCATCGCGTGGTAGTTTGCGATAAACATAAACATCTCGCTTGTCTTTTGCGCTTCTACCATCTGCTTTATCGATGCGAAATAGTTGCCCAAATGCAGCTTCCCGCTAGGCTGCAAGCCTGTTAAAACTCTCATTTTTATCCTTTTTTCTCGCTCTAAATTTATAAATTTTGGCTTTATTTTACCCGCTTTTGGCTAAATTTACTTTATTTGCGTCAAATTTAAACCGATTTTATCCTCGCGTTTGAGTCATCTTTTTTGTAAATTTTTGATTATCTCTTTTACGATCTGCTTTGGTGTTTTTTGCTCGACTTCGATGATGATATCGGCCTTTTTCTCGTAAATTTTCTCACGCGTCTTGTGAAGCTCTTTGGCTTTTGTTAGGTTACTTAAAAGCGGTCTTTTTGCCATTTTCTTTTCGCTGTTGGCGCTGTTTTTTAAGCGCTCGATGATAGCTTCAAAGCTAGCTTTTAGATAGATGACCGTGCCGATTTTGTTTAGTCCTTTGACATTCACAAAGCCCCCGCCCGTCGAGATGATGGTATTTTTGACGTTAGTAGTTAGAAATTTCGCCAGATTTTTTTCTAAATTCCTAAAATATTTCTCTCCGTGCTGCTCGAAAATTTCCTTTATTTTCATATTTTGCGAGCTTTCTATCAGGTCGTCACAGTCGAGGTTGACGGTCTTTAGGCTCTTACTTAGCGCCCTTGCTGTCGTGCCTTTGCCAACACCCATGAAGCCGATCAGGACGATGTTATTGTTCTTCGTTTTCATCGCTCTCTCCGCGTTTTTTAGGTGCTAGCACGATAGGAACGCCGCTTAGCTCGAAATTTTGCCTGAGTTTGTTGATGAGATATCGTTTGTAGCTAAAATGCAGGCATTTTGGGCGGTTCATGATAAGGGCGATCTTTGGCGGTGCGAAGCCAAACTGCGCAGCGTAGTAAATTTTCACGCTTTTGCCCTTTTCTCGGGGTATCGGATGGGCTTTTGTCGCCTCTTCGATCACTTCGTTGAGTTTTGAGGTTTGTATCTTTTGGGTGAAATTTTTATAGACCTCGAGTATGAGCGGGTAGAGCTTGTGGATGCGCTTTTTGCCAAGTGCGCTCACGCTGATGATAGGTGCGTAAGAGAGAAATTTAAAGCGATCTTTTATCTCTTTTACGAGCTCATCAAATTCTCTCTCGCTCTTGTCCCATTTATTCAGCACTATGATCATGCCAAGGTTAAATTTGCTCGCGACTCCTGCTATGCGCTCGTCAAGCTCAGTTAGAGGCTCCGAGCTGTCAAGCACCAAAAGCGCTATGTCTGAATTTTCTAAAATTTTTTCCGTGCGGTTTAGCGCGTATCGCTCGATACCTTCGATCTTGCCGCGTTTTCTGATGCCTGCCGTGTCGACAAACTCAAATATCCGCCCTTCGTGTTCGTAAATTTCATTTACAGGATCTATGGTCGTGCCCGCTATATCGCTCACGACCGCGCGAGCGTCTTTCACGAGGGCGTTTAAAAGGCTGCTTTTACCCACATTCACGCGCCCGACTATGCCTACACGGATATACCTGTCTTCAAAATTTTCGCTACTTTCAAGCTCGCCCTCGTCATTGAAATTTTCTAAAAAATCATCAAAATCCTCGCTCTCATCGGTCTTTATAACGTCATATTCAAGCTGCCCGGCTATCCACTGGCTAAGCTCATCGATGCCGGTGTTGTGGCTGACGGAAATTTCAAATATCTCTTTGACGCCAAAATTTATAAATTCCCACGCGCGCTGCTCGTCTTTTTTGCTATCTATCTTGTTTATGACTAAAGCGATTGGCAAATTTAGCTTGCAAAGCTCGTAAAATATCGCGCGATCCTCATCACTTGGTGCCATTTTGCCATCGACCATATAGATGATGATGTCCGAGTTTTTAGCCTCGGCTAGGGTTTTAAATTTCACATTTTTAAAAAGCTCGCTGCTTTCATCGAGTCCGCCGCTGTCGATCAGCAGACAGCTTTTGTCCTCTACCTCGATCCTGGCTTTGTTGGTATCTCTTGTAGTGCCGCTTATTTCGCTTGTGATGGCTATCCTTTGTCTAGCCAAGCGGTTAAAAAGCGAGCTTTTTCCAACGTTTGGCTTTCCGACCAATATTATTTTTTGCACGTTATTCCCTTTAGTTGGCGTATTATACAAAAAATGGCTTATTTTATTTATAAATTAGCCAGTTTGCACTAAAATATGGCTTTAAAATAAAAAAGGTTTTTATCTTGCTGCATAGGTTTTTGATGCGTCATCTTGGCGTTTATTATATGCTCATTGCGTGTTTTATGTTTGCTGTCACAGGGGCGTTTGCAAAGTATTTGAGCAAAGATATGCCATCGATCGAGGTCGTATTTTTTAGAAATTTGATCGGCCTTGTGATGATAGTCTATGCGCTTTATAAAAAGCCGGCAAAGCAAACAGGCGGCCATCCGTGGCTCTTGATGTTTCGCGGGTTTGTCGGGACGATGGCGCTTTTTGCGTTTTTTTATAATGTCGCTCACATCAGCCTTGGCGCGGCATTTACTTTTTCAAAAACGAGCCCGATCTTTACGGCGATCTTGGCCGCAATCGTTTTTAAGGAGCGGCTTGGCTCGCTTGGCTGGTTTGCGATCTTTCTAGGCTTTGGTGGCATTTTGTTTATCATACAGCCAAATTTAGGCATCTCAAAAACCGACATCATCGGCATCTGGAGCGGCCTGGGAGCGGCACTTGCCTACACGAGCGTGCGCGAGCTGAAAAAGAGCTACGATACCAATACTATCGTGCTTAGCTTTATGGGCTGGGGCACGATTTTACCGCTTATTTTCATGGGATTGGCAGAAAAATTTAGCTACGAACCGCTTGATTTTTTGCTATCGAAATTCGTCCTTCCAAACCTCTCAAATGTCTTACTCATCGTGTTAATGGGTATCACCGGTCTATATTTTCAGATAAACATGACTAAAGCTTATGCCGCCTCAAGAAAGGCCGGGACGGTCGCTGCAGTCAGCTACGCAGACGTCATTTTTACGATCATCATCGGCACGGCGATGGGCGATGCGCTACCAAATGCAGCAGCGTTTTTTGGTATAATGCTCGTTATTTTAAGCGGAATTTTAGTGGTAAGGGAGAAAAAATGATCTTAATAGCAGGTCCATGCGTCATCGAGAGCGAGAAGCTCGTATTTGACGTGGCAAAAAGGCTCGTTAAATTTAACGAAGATGCACGGATAGATTTTTATTTCAAATCAAGCTTTGATAAGGCAAACCGCACGAGTATCAGCTCATTTCGGGGTCCGGGGCTCGAAAAAGGCTGCGAAATTTTAGCCAAGGTAAAAAAGGAATTTGGCTTTAAAATTTTGACCGACATCCACGAGAGCTATCAGGCTGCGCCCGTAGGCGAGGTCGCTGACGTGCTGCAAATCCCAGCCTTTTTGTGCCGTCAGACCGACCTGCTCGTGGCGGCTGCGAGGACAAAGGCGATAGTAAATATCAAAAAAGGGCAGTTTTTAGCCGCCAGTGCGATGAAGCACTCGGTCAAAAAAGTGCTCGAAACCAGAGGCATTAGCGGTGATGGCTACGAGCTCGCGTGGCAAAACGGCGTGTGGCTGACCGAGCGAGGCAGCACCTTTGGCTACGGCAATCTCGTCGTCGATATGCGAAATTTGGTGCTTATGCGCGAATTTGCGCCGGTGATATTCGACGCGACGCACAGCGTTCAGATGCCCTCAGCCCTTGGCGAGAAGAGCGGTGGCGACGCGAAATTCGTGCCATATCTAGCGCGAGCTGCGGCGGCTGTGGGTGTGGATGGCTTTTTTTACGAGACGCACATCAATCCTTGCGAGGCGCTTTGCGACGGACCGAATATGCTAAATTTAGACGAGCTGAACGCAAATATAAATGAAATTTTCAGGATACAAGAGGCGCTAAATTTTGCGAAATAAGGGCTTTTTGTTCGTATTTTTGGGCGCGCTGGCGGAGTGTGGCTGGGCTTATGGCTTAAAGCACGCGGACTCAAATTTAGAGTATTTTTTGACCGGCGCGATGGTGTGCGTGAGCTTTTATATGTTTATTTTGGGCTTCAAGCGGCTTGATACGAGCGTGGCATACACGCTGTTTGTCGGGCTTGGGACGTTCTTTTTGGTCGTGGTCGAGGCTGCGAGCGAGCTATATCACGGCGGGAGCGTGAATTTATGGCGGCTATTTTTTATCGCGACCCTTGTCATCGGGGTTTTAGGCATAAAAGGGGCGAAGTCATGATGCACTTTTTGGCTTTGCTCGGGGCGAGTGCGTGCGAAGTGCTGGGTGTTTATGTGCTCTCAATGATCGAGAAATCGAGCAAATTTAGCCGTAAAGCCGCTCTCATGGCGTTTGATCTATGCGTGCTGGTGCTCTCGCTCGTGCTGCTTAGGTACGCGATGCAAGCACTCCCGATGTCCGTAGCATACGCGATCTGGACGGGTCTAGGGGCGATCGGAGCGGTCGTGGTGGGTATCGTCATAAACGGCGAAAAATTTAGCCTGAAAAAGGGCGTTTGCCTGTTTTTGATAATTTTTAGTGTTATAATGCTTAAAATTGTTTAGGTTTGAAATTTATTGCGCGGTGCAAAGCCTGGCTTTTAAATTTGTTAAATTTAGGGCTGGTGGCACAGGTTAAATTTGTTGTTTTGCTGTGCTTGAAAATTTGGCAATTTAGTAAAAATTTAAGGAGAATCCATGAAAATAATCGAAGGAAAATTAGCCCTTAGCGGCAAGGAAAAGGTCGCGATCATCAATGCGCGCTTCAACCACATCGTTACCGACCGTCTCGTCGAGGGTGCGCGAGATGCGTTTTTGCGCCACGGCGGAGACGAGGCGAATTTAAGCCTCATTTTAGTGCCTGGTGCATTCGAGATACCGATGGCTTTGGAAAAGGCGCTCGCCAGTAGTAAATTTGACGCCGTTTGCTGCGTGGGTGCGGTCATCAGAGGCTCGACGCCGCACTTTGACTACGTCTCGGCCGAGACCACGAAAGGCATCGCAAACGTGACGCTAAAATACGGCAAGCCGGTGAGCTTTGGGGTGCTAACGGTCGATAACATCGAGCAAGCCATCGAGCGAGCGGGCAGTAAGGCCGGAAACAAGGGCTTTGAGGCGATGACGGGCGTCATCGAGATGCTAAATTTATATAAAAATTTAGGAGCGTGAAATGGCGACGCGTCATCAGGTCAGGCAAGCCGTAGTTTCGCTACTTTATGCACATGAGATGGGTAGCGAGATGAACGAATTCAAGGATGAGTTTTTAGAGGAGAAAAAGATAAGAAACGAGCGTAAAATGCAGGCGCTCGAGACCTTTGACGCTATTTGCTTGAAAAAAGGCGAGCTTGATGAAATTTTAAAGCCGTATCTAAAGGAAAAGGATATCGAGAGGATCGGTATAGTCGAGCTTGCGATCTTACGTCTTGGTGTGTATGAGATGAAATTTACGGACACCGACAAAGCCGTCATCATCAACGAAGCCATCGAGCTTGCAAAAGAGCTTGGCGGCGACTCTGCGCCAAAATTTATAAATGGCGTGCTGGATGCGCTAAAAGGCGAGATGTGAAGCTTTGCGTGGCGCTTGATATGGTAAGCAAGGAGGCAAATCTAGCCATCGCGCGCGAGCTAGTCGGGCTTGACGTGTGGCTAAAAGTCGGACTTCGGGCGTATCTAAGAGACGGGGCGAAATTTATCGAAGAGTTAAAAGGCGTGGCGGATTTTAGGGTTTTTCTTGACCTTAAACTCTACGACATACCAAACACGATGGCGGACGCAGCCGAGGTCATCGCCAAGGTGGGTGCCGATATGATAAATCTGCACGCAAGTAGCGGCGCGCATGCGATGCGGACTGTGATGTCGCGGCTAAATGCGCTGCCGTCGCGCCCTTTAGTGCTGGCGGTCTCGGCTCTAACAAGCTTTGACGAGAGCGAATTTAGCGCGGTTTATAATGAAAATTTAGCCGCCGCCGTGCGTAAATTTAGCGTGATGAGCTATGAGGCGGGGCTTGACGGGATGGTCTGCTCGGTGTTTGAAAGCCGCTTGATAAAGAACGCGACGAGTACGGACTTTCTTACCTTGACGCCTGGCGTGCGCCCCTTTGGCGAGAGTGCAGACGATCAAAAGCGAGTGGCTGATTTGAGCGCGGCAAAGGAGCAGGGCAGCGACTTTATCGTGGTTGGACGCCCGATATATGAAAGCAACGAGCCTCGTGAAATTTGCGAGCGTATACTGGGGAAAATTTAGGAAATTTTATGAGCGATCTTAGACAAATCCCTTATGTCGGCAAGAAGACCGAGGATGACCTGCTCGCACTTGGCTACGCCGACATCGCCTCTTTAAAAGGGGCGGATGCGGACGGGCTGTACGAACGCACAAAGGCTCTCGGACGAGGCAGTGACAAGTGCATTTTATATATGTATCGCATGATATGCTACTACGCAAACACGCCAGATCCGGACGTTGGTAAGCTGAAATGGTGGCTTTATAAAGACTAGCAGTAGTTATCGGCGTTTGTTGGTCAAATTTGTCAAAAATAGCGGTTAAAATTTTAAGCCATATATCAGCAGCTTTTGTTTATAATGCGACTTCTTATTTTGCGGACAGATGGGTGAGTGGCCGAAACCACACCCCTGCTAAGGGTGCAGCTCTTAATCGGGGCTCGAGGGTTCAAATCCCTCTCTGTCCGCCAGTACTTATAAACAATTACAAACTTTTATCAACTTTTGCAAACATTGAGTCACGATTTTAACGTTATTTTAAAGCCTTTATACATAAAATTACAAACAATTATAAACAATGGCAAACTATTATTATCACAACTTTTTGGCTGACTCTTGGCTGATCGTCTTTAAAAAAGTAGCTAAAAATATAAAAATAGTCAGCCAACAAGGATTATAAATGCCTAAACTATCACGCCAACTAACGATCACGCAGTTTAAAAATCTAAAAGCCAAAGAGAAGCCATATTTTGTCAGCGACGGCGATAACCTGCTAATTAAGATAATGCCAAATGGCACAAAGTTTTTTATGTATGAGTTTAGAGAAAATGGCAAGCGTCACCGCCTAACTCTTGGCAAATATGATAAAATGAGCCTAAGCGATGCAAGAGATAAAAGAAGTGAGCTACGATCAAAACTAAGCCAAGGCGAAAGCCTAGTGCAAACAGTAGAAAAAACAAAATTTAGGGCAGTGTTTGAAGCGTGGTATAGGACAAAAACTAAGTTGAGCGAGAAACAGCAATTTTGGATAAAAAGGCGTTTTGAAACGTTATTTTTACCTAAATTTGGCGAGATGGACATAAAAGATATTAGCAGGAAAGATATTATAAACGCACTTGCACCACTTCTTGGCGATGACAAGCAAGAAACGACACGAAAAACACTAGGTACACTAAATAGTTTTTATAAATTTGCTCTTTTGCACGAATATGTAGAGCATAATATTATCTCGGATATTGATAAAAGTGCGTTAATGGGTAAGCAAGAAGTTAAACATTTCGCATATTTAAAAAATGGTGATGAAATAAGAGCCGTATTAATGGCGATAAGAGATTATTTTGGGGATTTGCGAGTGAAAGTGTGTGCGATTTTTCAACTATACACCGCAGTAAGAGGACAAAATGCTAGAAACGCTAAATGGTCGCAGATAGATTTTGAAAATTGCGTTTGGCATATCCCAGCAAGTGAGATGAAAATGGCAAAGCCTCACGATGTATTTTTATCTCAAAGTGTAATTACCTTGTTAAAAACATATCGTGAGCGCCTACCATTAAAAAGTGAGTTAATTTTTCCGTCCGTAAAATCAAATATACGCCCTATTAGTGATAATACTATCCGCTCAATGCTTAGAAGTCTAGGCTTTAATAATGAAATGGTAACTCCACACGGCTTTAGAGCCACGTTTAGCACGATAGCTAACGAAAACATAGATAAGCACGGCTGCAATAGTGACGTTATCGAGCTTTGCCTCGCTCATGTTGAGAGCAATAAGGTCAAAGAAGCATACAACCACGCCAAGAACCTAAAAGCAAGGGCTAGGCTTATGCAATGGTGGAGCGATTATTTAGATAGTTTGGGCGGTTTTGCCTGATTTATAGGCAGAAATAGAGTTTTGGGAATAATAAATTATCTTAGAGTTGATCTTACTTGCCGTGATCTTGCCTGCTAGCACTAATCGCCTTAAACTGATAGGCGATGTTAGTCCTAGTTCTTTTAAGGCTTCATCACGAGTAATAAATTTATCGCTCATTTTTTATCCTTTATATAATCTTTCAAATCTTGCAGTGCATGCCGTAAATAGCGGACGTCGCATTTAAAGAGCAAACCTTGTATTTGCTCGACTAATTTAGATTTTTCATTGCGAGCCTCGCAAAACGCCTCTAGGCTTGCATAACCTCAATCTTTTGTTTTGTTTGTTCTTGTGGTGTCATCTCATGCTCCTTTTATCCATGCGCCAATTTCTTTTGTAACAAAGAAAGATATTACAAGACTCGCTATAACAGCAATAATAGTAAGTGCTAAAAATAAATTTCTCTGCCACGCTTTATTCCAAACAAAAACTTTAAAAAACGTGTCATATTCTATATCACAAAAAGCTGTGATAAGCGGTATTACAACGATTCGATTTACGATGTTAAAAATAGCCTTGACAGCACCTAAAACAATAAAATATCCGATCACATATAAAAAATACTCAAGCATTTTTATCCTCCTCTAAAAGTTCTGGGTTTTCGTAGATGTTGCCGACGACTTCGCATGCTTCATTGAGTCTTACTCTTCCGCCTTGTTTGTTTCTTATATCCGGCGGCAGGTATTGTCCAATATAATTATTCCATTCATCTCTAAACCCGCCGTCTTTAAAAACTACTTGAAATAAATCCCTTTTCCTATCAAAAGGGTTTGCGCGAAATTCAAGAATATCTCCCTCGTAAATTTCCTTGCCGTTTCGGTCTTTCAAGCCTGTGTATTGCATGACTTCAAATGCTCTTTGTTCGGGAGTGCCGGGGAAAATTTCCCAAGCAGGTAAGTCAAAAACTTCACCCCAGCTAAGCATTTTTTTATTGAGCACATCCCACGCTCTAAATTTTATCTCTTTCATATCACTCCCATAAATTTCCAAGCGGCTCATCAAAATATACCGCCACCATTTCAAAGACTGCACTTACTGCTGTTTGAGTATCTAAGTCTTTATTCTCAACAAGCCTAAAAATCTCTTCCAAGTCAGCTTTTAAGCTCTTTTTTGTCTTAGGAGCTTTATACTCTCCCTCCTCAAAATATCTCTCGACTCTTGTCATCTCTCACCTTTCTTTAAAACATCATCGTTATTATCCAGCCATTCGATCGTTGGCTGACCGCTAAAATGCTTGCTAAAAATATACCAAGCATAAACCATCATCCCCGTTTCGTATTTGCCGTCGCTCCTGATCTCGTCGCTAAGCATAGGATAGCGGGTAAATACATAAACTCTCTCTAAAGCCTTGCGTGCGTAAATTTCATCGTGTCGCTCTTTGCCGTGCAAGTAATTAAGTGGCAGTAAAAAGGCGAATTTATCTGAAATTTCAAGAGCTTTGAGGATAAATTCCTTTGCAAGGCTAAAAGGCGGATTTGTGATCACGCAGTCAAATTTACTGTTCTCTTGTAGAAAATCCTTGCCACTTGTCAAAATGTCATAAAATTTGATGTCTTGATAGCCAAATTCTTTTAACACGGAGACTATCGCGCCATTACCACAAGCAGGTTCAAGTATGCTACCCTCAAATTTTTCTACCTCTAAAAGCCGTCTTGTCAGGTTGTAAGGCGTTTGATAGAAGTCGCTTTTTGATCGGCGCTTGTTCGTGTTGCCGCTGAAGTTCTTGCCCATTTCCGCCCCTTAAAACGGTATCGTTTCGTCGTTGTCGTATTTGTCGCCATCCACGTATATTTCTGGCGCGTCGTAGCTTTCAGGCGGTTTTTGCTGCTGCGCTTTCTTTGGCGCGCTTTGCTGTGGGCGCTGATTTGAATATCCGCCTTGCTGATAGCCTTGATTACTTTGCTTTGGCTCGCCTAGCATTTCCATTACTTCCACAACGACCGAGTGCTTACTTCTATTTTGTCCGTTGCTATCCTGCCATTGGTCGAATTTTAAGCGACCTTCTACTAGAAGCTTACTTCCCTTGTTGAGGTATTGGTTTGCTATTTCCGCGTGCTTGCCGAAAAATGTTATGTCGATAAAGCACGTCTCTTCGCGCTTTTCGCCGTTGAGTGTGTATTTGCGCGTTACGGCTATACCCGAGCTACCTATCGCCGCGCCGCTTTGGGTGTAGCGCAACTCAATATCTCGCGTCAAATGCCCGACTAAAACTATTTTGTTAAACATCTCTTAGCCTTTCGCTTGTTTGCCCTTATTCTTTGGCTCCTATCATAAGCGCCTTTTGTGCGTCTTGTTTTTGAGCGAGGTATGCGGGCTTTGCTCTTTTTTGTTTGTGGCGCGTCCTGAAAAGTATCTACACTATTTAACCCCGCAAATAATGCACCTAAAACTCCTAATGCTTTCATTTTTTAGCTCCTTAAATTTTCCATTAGCGCGTCAATGCTGTTTGGATCGTCCAGATACGCCCTCGCTTCATCAATGCTTAATCTCTCGACCAAATTCTCAGCTTCAGCCTCACTAGCGCCTCGTTTTACTAGCTCGCTTTGTAGTAGGTCGTGAGGCATTGGCTCAACTGTCAAATTTTCTTTTACAGTTGCGATTTCTACTTCAAGGGGCGCAGCCTCGATGTATTCGGTTTTTTCAGTTTGTGAATTTTTTGCACCAACTGAGATGTTTGGTTTTTCTGAACTACTCAAAAGCTCGTTTAGGTTTTGTGTCGCTTTTGTTTCAATTTTAGGCGCTATTTTTGTCTTTTTAGGCTCATCATCGCCGACTTCGTCGACCGAATAAAGTCCTGAGATGTCAAAGGCTTTTCGCAATGCTTGGCTTTCGGCTACTTTTTTTAACATAGTTTTAGGCTTGTCGCGCCAAAATTTGGTTATGCTTCCGTCTTTTGTTCTTTGCACATATTCGCTATACTCCACTTCGGCGCAAAAAGGGCGATCGTTGTCCGTGCGATATACTCTTGCTGTTGCGACTAGCTCGTTCTTGGTTACCCATTCGCCGTCTTGCAATACTGCCGTTTGTTTTATGGCGCAGTCGCTATCGATGCCCGCAAATTTACCACTTCTATGCGCTAGGGTTAAAAAGCTGTCGCGCCCAGCCAAAGGCTCTATTTTTGTTATCCATCTGCCGTCGATATTTGCCGAGCGCTCGACAAAAAATATTTGTTTTAAGATAGGGTTTAAATTAAAGGTTTCAGCAACCTTCATGCAATAAATCATATCCATATCGGTAGCGTTTGGCGGGAAAAACTGCGCCTTTATAATTTTTTTCTCGTCTTGGCTTAGCCAGTTGCTTTTTGCTATCTGCTCTGCTTGCGGTTTAGCTTGTTGTAGTTGGTTCATTTTTTATCCTTTCAAATTTAAGCTACATTTATGTAGTTTTCTTTGCGGTATTCGTAGCTGTGCGCCTTATATCTAGCAAGGTCGGATATTATCAAATTCATATCTTCTTCGCCTAATTCTTTTTCGGCGGCAATGTAGTCCATATACCGAGCTAAAAGCTCTTGGTATTTGCTGCGCCCCTTTTCTAGCAACTCCTCACTCACTCTTACCATAAACGGGATATGCGGCGCAGATTTAGGGATACAAAGCCAACCCATAAGCTCTAAGTTCGTTTTGTAGCCGCATAAATTTAAGACATCGTTGTAGTAAGCTAACGACAAATCGTAGTTATACGGCTCGATAATTTTTTCAAATTCTTCTTGACTATTGGCTTTCGTGCTTTTTAGGTCATAAAGCATTCCAAATTTGCGAATGTAAATATCAGGTCGCGCTTGCATAAGCAAATCCGCGTCTTTGTGGTAGTGGAAAAAGCTCACTTCTTTGTCGGCGTATTTTAGAAATGGCACGATTTCATTAACGATCTTGGAGATTTCTAAATAATGCTCTATCATCCCTTTAGCCACTATAATTTTATCGGGGTTGGCTTCTCGCAACGCCTCAGCCTTTTTAGTATCAAGCCCTAGCGTCGGGCTTTCGATGTATGTTTTATCGATATTTTCGGGCGTCAAAATGCAGTCGTGGCAAAGCGTGCCCTCGTCAAAGCACGGTTTCCACGTATCAAACAGATGCCTAAATTTAAAGACTCGCACGCTTTTTCTGATTAGCTCGAAACGGGTAGAGCTTAGCCCACCCGCCTCGTGGTACTCTTTGTTTGATAACCCCTTTATCATCGTGTTTAGGGGGTGCTTAACCCCCTTAAACCCGCCCAAATCTATTTCAAGCATTTAACACCTCGATTTTACTTAGGTTGGCTATGCCCGCCGCGGCTAGCATCTCTTTGATTTTGTCTGTTAGCTTGTCGTGCGGAGCGTTTGCTGGAGCTTTGACCTCAAACTCGGCACGGATAGTGTAGATAGCTTTGCCGTTTTCAGCTTCGCGTGGTTTTTGCAAAATTTCACGTTGTGCATCATAAAAAGCTTGTGGGTTAGGGTTTGCTTGCTCGGCTTTTGCGCGCTCGATCGCCTCTTGTTTTTCTCTTTCGACTCTTGCTAGTAGTTCAGCCTCTCTTTGTGCGGCTTTTGCTTCTAGCTCCGCCTTTTCTCTAGCTGCTCGCTCCTCTGCTTCACGTCTTGCTTGCGCTGCTATTTCGGCATCTCTAGCCGCTTTTTCTTGCTCTACGATCTTGGCCTGCAAAATTTCATTTTCAAGAGCTTGTATTTTTGCCTCTATTGCTTCTTTCGTAGCTTTTGCTAGAGTGCCCGCAGGCGTTACGGCGCTTAGCTTGATTAGATCGGACGTATTTATCCTCTCAAAATTTAGCCCCTTTTCATCGCACACGCTTTTTACGTATGCGCTTATCTTTTGTGAAATTTCATCAAGCCTCTTGCTTTCAAATTCCGCTACGCCGTCAGCTATCTTTTGGCGTCCGTCCGTGATTATTGCCTCTATCTCTTTCTTTTCGGTTTTTAGCTGATTAATAGGGACTGAAAGCTTATCGATATAGAATTTATACTTTTCGCCGATCTCTGTTTTTACCTTATTGAAATTTGCCATTACCTTTTTGGCTTCCGGTATATTATCTTCGGTAACTTCGATCGAATACTTTTCGACTTGACTGACTACTTCAGCTTTGATGTCATCAAAATTTGTCTTTAGGACTTGATTGTCCGCCGTGCTTGCCTCATAGCTTATAATAAGCTCCATTGCTTCGTTACTCATTGTTTTATCCTTGAAATTTTATATTTTTGTACATACCAGGCTACTACTGCTTCAACTTCTTGAGGTTGATAGAAGCGAAGCCCTAAAAGCGATATATAAGAGGGCGCATAATCAGAGCATAAAATCCTTTTTTGAAAAATACTTCGAGATTTTATGCCTAGCTTTTTCTTGAAGTCATATTCAAGAACTAGCTCATTTAAATTTAACTCGTTAGGCACGCACTCTAACCCTAAAATCGCAAGTATTTGTCTTTTTAGTCTCGGGTGAGCTAGGTTTTTATACGCGCTATATTCTAATTGCCTTGCTCTTTCTGCCGAGCATCCTAAAATATCGCCAATAGCTCTAAGCGTAAGGTGTGGTAGTCGTTTATCATTTAAAGGCAATCCCCACCTTAGCGAAAAAGCTATACGTTCCTTTTCTTTTAGTTGATTTAAAATTTCATTCAATTTACTTTCATCTCTAGATAAAAGCTCTAAAAGATAAAAAAGTTCCCTCATCGTCTTACCTTTGAAATTTTAAAATTTGACTTGTTGCCATAAACTCTAAATCCTCTCGCCATCCAAAGGGCGCAAAAGCTGATCCAGCTCATATCGCGACCTTTAAAATTTGATTTAGCAACTCTACGTTAGCTTGCACTTCTTTTTGGCTCGTTTGTAGCTTTGCTCTCGTGCGTTTTAGATCGTCTTGTAGCTCTTTCCAGCTGCGAGATAGCTTTTTGTTGCTATTAGCCGCTACGAAGTCCTCTATCTCTTGCCAAACATCTGCAGCGTCGTCATCCTCGTAAGCATGTCTGATCTCATCGAGCTGTCCGTAGATTTCGTCATCGTCTAAATTTAGATCGATATTGTTTAAGTCTTTTCGTATCCACTCTTTAAGCTTTGCCGTCTCGTCATACTCAAACGGCACAAGCTTGATCTCGCCTGCGTCGTCCCTGATGTCCTCGAATGCTATCATTTCAGATCCTTTGAAGTTGTAGGAATTTGATGTTTTGTATTAAATGGCCGCTTGATTTTTTGGGTTTGAACAAGCGTAATAAAAATCGTATCATTGCTTGTTCCTTTTTTCTGCAGCTTCTTTTATCTTTTCGTAGTTAAATCCGAAGTGGATAAAACCCATTAAAAGAAAGAAGCTCAAAATAGCTAGCAAATAAGGCACTAAAGTCAGTGCTATCTTTAATGTCAAAGGAAGCTTTTTATTGCCTAGACTGCCACCCTTTGGCGTAATAGCCCTTGCAATAACCCAAATGATAGCCATTGCGTAGATGTTGGCTAGAATGCCGTGTATTAAAAAATTTAACATTACCTTTCCTTTGTGTTTTTAATGAGTTTGATTGGTTGGAGAAGCCGGGTGGATTTGCACCACCATCTACCACGATGGAATGTGGTTGTATTTCTTAGACTACAGCTTCATAAATTTGGTCTTTCTCGTTTTTTCTACCCCTGTGAGAAACTATCCTAAGTCAGGGCTGGCGATGGGTATAACATTATGTCCGCTATACTCGGGTTACCGCGTAGCTTCAGCTAAACTCTAGCTAGGAGTGGGGCTCCTGCCTGATGTCTGTCAGGGCTTTAAGACTTTTTTGTTTTGATGAGAGAAGTATAGTATAACTATCCTTAAATTTATATAAAATAGAATAGTATAACTATACTTTTTAAAATATATTTTTGTGGTATAATTTTTGTTAAATTTTTAGGGGAGGTTTCTATGAAAAGGACATTGTTTGTAATCTTAGCAGTTTGCCTATTGGGTTCTATGGGAAGCTTTGCTTACGGCAAAAGTGTAGGCGGGTATCATAAAAGAAACGGGACTTATGTTAGATCCTACCACAGAACGAGTAGAGACCATACACAAACTAATAACTACTCATCAAAAGGCAACTATAATCCATACACCGGCAAGAAAGGCACTAAAAGGCCTAAGTGGTAAAATTTAGGATTTAAATATGAAAAATATCGCTTTTATATGCCTTGTTGGTCTCTTGCTTTCAGGGTGTGCGTTTAATCCAAACAATAGGGACGTGGCATTCATCGATAACAAGGCTTATTATATCCCGGTAGAGACAAAGCAGCTTATAGTAACGGACGATATAATACAACATCTTAATAGTGTCGGGGTAAGTTGCGAGGTTGGGGATCTGATGTGGGTGTCTAAGTATGATGTTGATGAGTTGATACAATCGGAAAATGACGACCTGCTAAGAAAATATTTTTATGATAATTTAGCTGGGTGCTCTCGCCCTATGACGCAACAAGAGATGGAGTATTATATTCAAGCGATAGAGCGCAGCAATCAAGTCGGGTATGGCGTATTAGATGCTATGCAAAGTTGGGCCAACGGATTTAACCAAAGCGCAGCCCAACAAAACGATTATGCTAATCAGCTAAGAGAGATGAATTATAATTCGGCTCGCAGGATGGAGCAAAATCAGCAGGGATATTATTTTCAGCCACGACCACTATATTAAAACTTACTACCTTTCCTCCACTCCCACGGCGGGATAGGCTTTTTATCCTGCCAAAGCCCTAAATTTTGACTGCGGGCTTTGAGCTCTTGACCTGCATAAATCTTTGAATACTTGACATACGCCCAAGCATAGCCATTTAGCACCATTTGTTCGTTTATGTCTTGTCCGTCAAGATAGACTATACCGAGCACGCGTTTATATCGGTCTTTACCCTTTTCTTGAATTTCAACGGATCTGCCGGCAATCAAATTTGAAAGAAATTGTTTTGATTTTTGTCCGTATGGCTGTTTCTTTTCGGGCGCGTCAATGCCAAAAAGCCTTACTTTGATTTGCTGCTTGTTTTGAAGTATCGTGATCGTGTCGCCGTCGTGGATAGAGACGACTTTACCGGAGAAAGCGAGTACAGGATAACACACAATACATATGATTAGGCGTTTTATGTTCAAAAAGTATCTCGGGAATTATTTTTCTTAAAATTCTTAAATAGGCACTTTATGTATTCCCACAAAGGAATATCTGCCGTATATATATCCTCTACTAGCATCTTGTATTCGCCAACTACTGCTTCTTCGGATATACTTTTTTCGTAGTAATCACTAATAATCAAAGCAAGCCTATTCACGTTTATGCAATTTAGTCGTATAATGGTTAAATACCCAAGCGCCTCAATATTTGACGTAAGTTCCATAATATTGCCGTCATAGTCTTTTTTCAAAATTTTTGAAAAGCAATCTTTTAGAACTGACAAACACTCTTTTCTTTCACTATCAACTTTTTGAAATCTATCTTTAGTTAATAAATATACAAAGTTAATAAAGGTAAAAATTATAGCTATTAAAGAGAGCCAAGCTGGGGTGCTCATAATTTTTACTGCTTTGTTAGCGGCCTAGAAAAAGCCCTAAATTTTTCTTCTAGCTTAGGATTGTCCGCACTAAAAAGCCTAACTCTCCTAAAAAACTCCTCTTCTCCCAACCGCTCGTATAGCGGCGAGAAAGCTTCGGATAGGAAAGACGGGTTAAAAGACGTTTTTATGCGACTGCCGTCTATCTCTATAACGTCATATTCGTTTAGTAGGGCTTCTAAAACGTCCTCTCTAAATTCTTGCCCCGACTTGTCCCCGAGCTCTCTATACCTAGGGCCGGGGGCGTCCGTGAATTTTTCGGCAAAATTATATATGATTTTATCTTTCATCGCATTCTCCCGTGCTTAAATCTCTTACGGACCACCTGATAAACGTTCCTTGTATCTTAGATTTTAGCCGTATTATACTATCATTTTTTGTTAAATATAAGAACCCGTCGGTAGCGACTTCTAAAGAAGCGTCCTTGCTCGGGTCTTGTCGGACGGTATCTATAAAATTTTTAAACGCTATCATCCCAAAGCCTCTATTTTTGTTTTTGTCTTTGTATTTCGATAAATTCGACTTACATAAGGTTCTTAGCGTATTTTCTTTCCCGATACGCCTTGATATGCGGTAAAATTTTTGAACGAATGCGCTCCTTCCTATCTCTAGCGACTTAAATATCCCAATCCCCGTATCGTAAAAAATAAATTCGACCTCTTTCCTCTTTTTGTTATATGCCCCCATAAACCATATCTTTTTATCTCCGTCAAAATCAACGAACGCATGTTCGCTAGAGTTTGCCATCGCCTCAAATATCGCATCAAACAGCTCGTCTTTATTTTTCTCTAAAATTTCGTCTTTGCCAGTGAAAAAATCTATGATAGGGTAGTGAAATTCATTGTCTATATGTTCGCCGTTCCGATAATCTATTTTTAGATATTTGCGCCCCTCTTCGACGGTTTCTTTTTTGGGGTTTATGCACAATGCATTCCAATACCCTATGGCGGCCAATCTTTCATCTATTGATTTTATAGGGGAAACTTTATTATTTTTTATAAGTTTTTCCCCATTAAAAATAGCATTTATCCCCACCGTCATCAGAAGTATGGACGCATTATCTATTGTATTCATTCTTCTGTGATCTATCGACAATCTATGGCTGTGCTTTTTGCCCTGGTAGTCTTTGAGCTTATCTAGTGTAGAATTTAGTATTTTAATATCTTTTGGAAAAACTATTTTTTCGGGCATATCAATTTTGTATAGCACCTTGTCTTTATGGCAAACGTCATGCGGAGGGTTAAATGGATGCTCGCGCCCATTTTTTATATTTTTACGCTTGAATAGCTTTTTGATTTTTCTTTTTGCGTTTGGGGTGTTTTTCCTCGACGACGCCCTGCTAAATTTTACAAAAACTCTCATATTTGTTTTTATTCGCTCCGTATCTTCCCTAAAACCTCTTTGAATTTAAGTGGCTACCGACTAGGCGACTATTTGATGCCCTGATTGTCAAACACTAGTCCTTTGTAAATTTCGTAGTGGAAGTTTGCTTAAATTCTCTTTGAGTTTATGCTATACGATCCTACTACGCGGCCTATTATAGTTATTGGCAATTCTTCGGACATACTGATGGGCTCGTAATCTTTATTGTCGCTAATAAGCTGTAACGATGGGCGCTTTTTTATCCTTTTTACGAGCAGTTCTCCATCATAGCGGCAAACATAAATAGCCCCCTCTATCGCTTCTATTTGATCGACACAAAAGACTACCAAATCCGTTTCTTTTATCGTTGGCTCCATCGAGTTGCCAAAACAAGGGATTATGCCTAATCTGGCACGAGGGCTTACGTTAAACATCAATCTTAAATCTTGCGGATTAAAAGGTAGTAAATCATAATCGCCCATATCGTCATTTTCTGCACCAAATCCAGCAGACACTACGCCATCTTTAAAAAATGGAACATAGACGGTATCGCTATTATTTTCTCCGTCCTCCACCTCTTTATCTGGTGGGACGATCTGAAATAAGTCTTGTAAGATTAAGTCATTTGTTGGAATGCCTAACAGCTCACACATTGCTTGTGCTTTTTCTATCTCCGGTTTATTCTTGTCGTCTTTAAACCAAAATTTTATGCCGCTTTCTGATATTTCATGGCCTGCCTCTGTGAGCATCTCTGCTAATTTTGCATAAGATATTTTCTTTTCTTTTAGAACTTTTTTTAATAATGGTTTATTAAGTTTGTATTCCATGCTATCCTCCAAAAGTAAAATGTATAGTAATTATATCCTTTTTTTAAAATAATTTAATATAGTAATACTATACCATTAATAACTCTTTAAGAATAGTATAGCTATACTTTCGTTATGACAACTAAAAAATTTACACAAATATTAAGAAAACATTACAACAAAGAGGTTTCCGTCAAAGGGATAAAGTATGGCTATTTTAGCCCCAAGAGAGAAAAAATAACAGCTATGTTTGTCGAGGATGGCATAAAACCGACTTTTTGGGAGGAAGTAAAAAACGGCTGGTATAGAACTCAAAGGCTAAAAGAAAAATCTCAAAAGGCTAAAAAATGATCGAAATTTTGCAAACTAGCGTAACGCTTTTCGTCGGCGGGTTTATCCTAGCAGGCATTTTTATGATGGCAGTTAATGCTTGTAAATTTATTTTAAAGGGTTGGAAATGAAAAAGGCAAAGCTGGCAGTTAAATTTGCTGTATTTAGGGCCAAAGCCCAGAGGCGCATAAGCGAGCTTGAAATCGAGCTTTTAAAAGCAAAGAATAATTTAGCGGTGTCTACCCAGCGAATAAAATATCTAAGCGACCAAATACGTGATCACGATGACAAGCTCGATAAGCTGTTGCAAATTTTAATAAAAGCCAAGATTTGCGCTGTAGAGCCTAAATCTGATCCCAAATGCCACGGTTAGCCTTGAAAACTTCATTTAGGTTTTTTATACGCTCATCGGTTAGCCCCAGCTTGCTTAAATCTATCTTTTTGTTTGGGAGAATAGATAAAAGCTTTAAATCGTTGGCAAGTTTTAGCTCATTGGCTATTTGTGTGAATATGTTTGTGAGATTATAAATTTGTGTGTTATCTATTGTAATGGCTCCTTTGTGGTGTATTTGTAAGGACTTCTATTATACCCAAAGGAGCTTTTAGAGTGAATGAAATTTTAGGAAAGACAATGACAAATTTCAAACCTGAAGCCAAACAGATCATCTCGCTCATAGGCTCGTCCATGAAAGAGCTAAAAGACTGCTTCGAGACTATCGAGGAGTGCTCGGACGATGAGGAGCTGATAGAAGTGATGCCTGATGTGAAAAATGATATTTCAAATGTCATATCCACGCTAGAAAAGGTGCTTAGTGGCGGATATGAGATAGAGGAGCAAGAATGATAGCGGACACTAGTATAAATGGCTACAAAGCCAGCATGGAAAAACATGAAGCGCAAAGAGTGATCATACTCAGGGAGCTTGAAAAACATCCCGAGGGTATGACTAGACGTATGCTCTCACGTGCGACGAACATAGAGACATCTACGATCTCGGCGCGCGTGAATGAGCTCATCAAAGCACAAGTGCTTGACGAGCCGTTTCGCGACAAATGCCCGATCACAAACATCGAGGTCAAGTGGCTGCAGATAAGGGGAAGCGATGTCTAGCCCGGAAAGAGACAAAGAACGAGCACTGTTAAAGAAAATAGACAAATTTAACAAAAGCAAAAAGAAAGTTAAAAAAGGCAAGAAAGAGGCAAAGAGATGAATAACGGATACGCGATATGCTTTAATGAGTGGTTTTTAGATGCTAGGATAAAAAACGAGCTTAGATTATTGCTCGCTATTTCAAATTTGTGCGCCCAAGAGGGATATTGCTACGCTAGTAACGATCATTTCGTGCAGCTTTTCAAAGAGGACAAGATAACTCCGCAGACCGTATCTGAAAAGATAAGCAAGCTCGCAAAGCTAGGATACATAAAAATCGACTATAAAAAGCGTGGAGCAGAGATTTTAAGGCGTGAGATACGATTAAGCAAATGCTTAAACGACGATTACCGAAAAGACGAACCGACGATTAAGCAAATGCCGAAAGAGAATATTACAAACAAAGAGGATGAAAATTCTCTCGCGCATACGCGTGAGGAAAATTCAAATCAACAAGGCTACGAGATCATAAAAAATAAACCTGATAGCGTAGATGAAAATTTAACTGACGAACAAAGACGAAATTTAACGAATCAGCTACTAAGTGAAAAAAATTCAAACGACGAAAACTATGTCAGCTTTACCAGCCCTAGACACTATACGAGCGAGAAAGATTGGTTTAAAGCCCTAAAGCTTGGCAAAGACATCTACGACTATACGATACCAAATTTACTTTACTTGCACCTAGTGCCGTATCTGGAACATAAAAGAGGACGGCCGCTAAAAGACCTCGAGATAAAAAGACTTGGCACACAGCTAAAGGACTACGTAGGCATAAGCCAGCTAGAGATAGTGCGTAGATGTATCAAAGGAAATTTTGGCGACATAAAGCCTTTTGGGACCGACATGCTACGAAAAGACAACCCGTATATGGCTTGGGAGTTAGGAGACAATTATGAAATTTAACAAAACGATCAGCCTCGAGCGCTGCTTGATTTCCAGCGCTCTTATAAACGGCGACGATCATTTGGCCTATGAGGTGGCGAACGGACTGGACGAGAGTCTTTTTAGCGGGCGCAGGATAGGCATCGTAAAGCTCATGAATGCCAAAAGAGCCGTGAATATGCCATACGCCGCGATAACGCAAGTGCTAAAAGCGCAGGCGCAAGAGGATAGGATGCTATACGAAGAGATATGCGACATTTTTATAGCCGGGGCGCTTTGGGACGATGAAGCATTCAGACACGTAAAAAGAGAACTCATCTCCGAGATCAAAATGCAAAACGCATGCAAGAGGTTGGCGGTATGAGAGACATAAACCCTGAAAATTTCAATAGCGTAGATGAATTCATAATTTACCTCGAAGATAAAAGAGCCACGATCGACGAGACGCTAAGAGACTTAAAAAGCACAAGAGCGGATGAAAAATTTGAGACTATGGGCGAATTCGTAAAGCGCGTGGAAGCTAGCGACGAACTGGTATATTTTCCTACCGGGCTTGATTGGCTGGACGGCGAGCTTTATTACAGAGGCTTAGCGCAAGGCAGCTTCATAAACATAGCAGGAGCTAGCTACGCAGGCAAGACCACTTTTACGATCGAGCTTTTAAAGGGGCTTGCGAAGTCTCACAAGGTAGCCTTTTTCAGTTAGGAAATGTATGAAAAGGTCTTGATAAGAAAGTTTAAATTTGCTCCGCTTGAGATACTGAAAAACATGACCATCATCCAAGATAACCCGAATATCGACGTAGTGTGCGAGCGCATAAGAAAGCTCAGCCAAGCGGGCGTGATGGTCTTTGCCATAGATAGCCGCATGAAGCTAAGAGTATCGAATTCAAAGCTAAGCGAATATGAGAAAAATAACGAAATTTCAAGCAAGCTAAGCGAACTCACACGAACGCTTGGCATAGTAATAATCTTGATAAATCAAATAAGCGAAGCCGATCTTAAGGCCGGACGTCAAGCCCTAAAAGGCTCGGGCGATCAAGTCTATGACAGTGACATGATAATTTACTTAAGCGCTACGCTAAACGACAGGCAAGAGGTCGTAAAAAGGGAGCTCGTGATGGCAAAAGACAGGATAGGCGAGAGGACGTTTAAGATAAACATACCTGATTTTTACAAGAAAAACGATTATGGTGCAATCTCGGCCGTGGAGTTTAGAGAATGACCCCAAAACTAGCAAAATTTATACTACTGGAAGCCGATAATTTTGGGTATGAATTCACGCTCAAAATTTTCACGGACGAGCGCAATCAAGTGGGCGATACGCAAATCATCAAAGAAAACGAATTCAGCAAGATACCTCAAATTTTAGCCAAGGCGAACGAGCAGATCAAAAAAGCTCATAGCGAGGCTAGACAAGGCAGGTTGCTATGATCCCCCGCTACGAAAACACATTGGCGTATATGAAAGCTACCGGCAAGATACCATACGAGGAAGCCGAGCAAATGGCGGTCGTATCTTGGCTCAAAGTCAAAAAAATACCGCATATCCATGTAGCAAACGAACGTATGGCAAGCGTGCAATACAAAAAGAAGCTCAAGGCTCTTGGCACTTATGCAGGATTTCCTGATCTGATGGTATTTTTACCAAGCAAGACGCTTTTTATTGAGATGAAGCGGGCCAAAAAATCACTCAGCAAGGTTAGCGCCGAGCAAGAGGAGTGGATAGAAATCCTCAATATGTTCGACTACGCCAAAGCCAAAGTGTGTTACGGTTCTGGTGAGGCGATAGATTTTATCAAAGAGCAAGGGGTGAGGTGATGAACGCGCATGCCCTTTTCTATGATGTGCTAGATGAACTATGTCCGGGATGGGAAAATAGGCGAGACGATTATTATTTGGCTGAAATAGCATTTTTGATATGTTTTTTTGGGAGTAGTTATTGTAGAAACACAATTTCTCAAAATTTAAGACAAAACCGAGTAGAAAAGTATCGCCAAGAGCTTATCAAAATTTATCAAACCCCGATCGAAAAATTAAGAAAAATTCTACAGGAGCGAATGACCGAGAGCAGGAAAAGAGCTTGCGAAAAGAGGTATTTGCATGAAGAAAAGAGGACACTATAGGCCCTCTTTATTCCCAAAGGGATCTAGGCAAATTAAAAAATAAATTTCAAATCCTAAAAGGGTAAATTTAAAAATTGCCTACTATAAAAACAAGTTACAAATCCCAAAGGGATAAATTTAGCAAGCTT